>JAGOLG010000036.1 GCA_017994195.1 Rhabdochlamydiaceae bacterium | reverse complement strand
GGTTTTTGTCACGCTCCTCTCCCTTTTTAGCTACGATATTACCGACCAAACAACAAACTGGTTAGGCGTTCTTGGACACGGTTATGCATGGCTCCTTCTTTATCTTTTTGGCCTGATGATCTACCCCGTGCTCGGATTCATAGGATGGGCCGGCTGGAACTACCTATTAAAAGGAAAAGTTCCCTCTTTAGGATCTAAATGTTTTTATATGACCCTTTTTACTGTTTCAATGGGCATCCTCCTCAACCTTTGCGCAGAATTAGGAATGGGAATTCCCGGCGCTCTTAAACACAAAATCTTATCGGAGACCCTCTCCTTTCAGCTCCCTTACCCGCATTATTCACTCCGCCACTATTTAGGAGGCATTCCCCTCTATTATCTTTATCATGACCTCCCCCGGTATAACATGGAGAGGCTATTAGGGAATTTAGGGGTTGGCATCACCTTCACGATGACCGCTTTTATTTCGTTTCTCTTTTTGACTAATGTAAAAATCGTCGAACTTTTCCAAAAAATCTCACGGGAAAAAGAAGAGCTCATCCCCATCTTCAATGCAGAGCAAATTGAAAAAACTTTATCAAAACCAGCGCCTCTTCCCGTTAAAGAAGAATCTCCTGAGATCCGTATTCGGACGCTGTTAGAAAGAGAAGAAAAAAGGCAAGCAAGGCCTGCAAGAGCATCTTCCGGCGGATATGAACTCCCGCCGCCCTCCTTGCTTACCAACGCTAAAAAAGTCGATCAGCCGTCTCTTAAAAAAGAGCTCAAAAGACAGGCCGAAATTTTAGAAGAGACGCTCCTGAGCTTTGGCATCGAAGCCAAAGTCGGAGACATCAATTGCGGACCTACCATCACCTCGTTTGAAATCCATCCTGCTGTCGGCGTCAAAGTCCAAAAAATCACCGCTCTTGAAAACGACATCGCCTTGAAACTACAGGCAAAATCGATCCGCATCATTGCCCCGATCCCGGGAAAAGCCGCTGTTGGCGTAGAGATCCCCTCCCCTTATCCACAGGAAGTCAGCTTTAAAGAGATGCTTATCTCTTACCTGCAAGGCTCCCGCAAATTCTTAGTCCCTGTGATCTTGGGCAAAACAGTTGCCGGCGAAAATATGGTCAGCGATCTTGCCAAAATGCCCCACTGCCTCATTGCAGGAGCGACTGGTTCTGGAAAATCTGTTTGCATCAATACGATCATCATGTCGATTTTGATGAATGCAACTCCTGATGAAATCAAACTCATCATGATCGATCCTAAAAAAGTCGAACTGACCCCTTACACGCAGCTTCCCCACCTTATCGCCCCTGTGATTACCGAGCCTCACGGCGCCTATGCAGCGCTCAACTGGATGGTTAAGGAGATGCAAAATAGATATGACATCCTCAAACATTTAGGGCTGCGCAACATCACTGCCTTTAATTCGCGTACGATCAACCCTGAGCTTGAAGCCTCGCTCAGCGTCTCCGTTCCTGAAAAAATGCCTGCTATTGTTGGAATCATTGATGAATTTGCCGACCTCATGATGGCATCCAGCTCCGATTTAGAAACACCGATTGCCCGGATCGCTCAGATGGCCCGCGCTGTCGGCATCCATCTCATCTTAGCTACCCAGCGGCCTTCACGCGAAGTGATCACAGGCCTCATTAAAGCCAACTTTCCTACACGGATCGCCTTTAAAGTCGCCAGCCGCGTCAACTCACAAATTATCTTAGACGAAAATGGCGCAGAAAGCCTTCTCGGTAACGGAGATATGCTCTTTCTCCCGCCAGGAACCTCCCACCTCATGCGCGCTCAAGGCGCTTATGTCAGCGATGAAGATATCAACCGGGTCGTACGGTTCATCTGCGATCAAGCCTCCCCTAACTACCTCATCTCCTCTTTTGATTCCATGGCTCAGCAGCTGACAGATAGTGAAAATGAGGACGGCCCCCGCGATTCTCTTTACGAACAGGCCAAAACAATCGTGATTGAAACACAGAGCGCCTCTACAACTTACTTGCAACGAAAACTCAAAATAGGTTATGCGAGAGCTGCCAGCCTAATGGATGAGCTAGAGATGCATGGGGTGATCAGCACTCAGGAAGGAAGCAAACCACGCAGGGTACTCATTGAAGACAGAGACGAATCCAATCGCGATTGAAAAAGCACTGAATAGACGCCTTAAACACATGGGCTATATTCTATTTGTTTTTTCTGCGATTGCGATTATCTGGGATTTTTTTCCAACAGCTGAAAATGAACTCGATGAGCTTCTGTTAGAAATCGAAGAAGCCCCGCCTCCCATGAATCTTTATCTTGTTTCCTCAACTTTTGCAGTCGTTGGAAGCTCTTGTTTTCTCATTTACTGGAAAAAGAAACGGTCTTTCAGTGATAATGCATAGACCTCTTTCGAAATTAAGGTTCTGTCGATTTTCAGGTTCTTTTGAGCCGATTTGCGATTCAAAATACAGGGGTCATATCCATTTGTCGATATTACCCCTGTATTTTGAATCGCAAATCAGCCAAAATAATCCTGAAAATCGATGAACCCTTAATTTCGAAAGAGGTCCAGTAGATCATGGAAGGTTTTTGTCCGCTCGCTTCAGGATCCAAAGGAAATTCTATTTTCGTTGGAACAAAAAATACCCGTATTTTAATCGATGCAGGGCTATCGGCAAAAGCCACCCAAGAAAAACTCTCTCTTCTAGATGTTGATATCCGAGACATCGATGCGATTTTAGTCACCCATGAACATGTCGATCATATCCGCGGCATTGGAACCATTGCGACAAAATACAACATACCTGTCTTTGCAAACAGCGACACTGCCCGAGCTATTTTAGAAACTTTAGATGAATCCCCTAAATTCAAAATCTTTTCCACCGGAGAAACCTTTGAATTCGGCGATCTTGAAATCCACCCTTTCAGCATTCAGCATGACACGCTTGATCCCGTTGCATTTATCATCCGCACATCGAATTACAAATTAGGATTCTGTACCGACCTCGGCTTCGTGACAACCCTTGTCAAAAACCATCTCAAAGAATGCGACTATCTCTACATTGAAGCCAATCATGAACCTTCCATGGTTCACTCTTCTCCACGCCCGATGGTTTACAAGCAGCGCGTCTTAAGCCGGCAGGGGCACCTCTCCAATGAACAATGCGCCGAACTTCTCTTAGATATCGCCCATCCTGGCCTTAAGCATATTCACCTCGCACATCTTTCCGAAGAGTGCAACCATCCTGAAAAAGCCCGGTCGATCATTCAAAAGACCCTAGATTCGCTTCAGCTTTCCACTGAGCTTTCCATCGCGCTTCAACATGAAATCAGCAAATCTATTCATTTTTAAAGAAATTATTTGACATATTTTTTTCCTCTCCTTAAGAAAGAGTATAGGCAGCATATGAGGGAAAAAATTGTATGGATCATTCAAAAAACGTTGAAAGCACTCTCAACGCACTTTTATTAAACGCCTCTGATTTAAAAAGCGCACAGGATGATTCCATCTCGTCTGCAGATCTATTTGACAAGCAAAAACAGCTTCTCGATGCTCTCTTCCACTCTTGGCGTGAACTGAGCGATCAAGAACAAAAAGCGCTCTTAGCAGCAAAAGTGGAAACCAAAGTTCAAGAGCTAGCAAAAAAGAACCAAGAGTGCCTCAGAACCGTATTTTCGGAAAATTAAACACAAGCGTGTACAAGTTTTGCTAATGTTTTGATTGTTGGATTTTTACTTTTGAGCGTATGGTACATCGTGGAGCGAGCCATGTCCGACTCTTTGGCTAATTGTGTTTTGTTGACAGCCTCAAGGTAAATTCTTATAACTTCAATGATTCCTTCTGAATCTCCATTTTTTAAACATTCCCAGATAGCATGCTCAATCAATTTTTCATCGAGCAGTTCTTCTCTTGGATTGCTTTCTCTAATGCCGGTATTTTTTTTTAGTGTCATTGTACGTCTATTCCTTGAACGAGACATGTTTGTGGAGGATCTTCTTCGCTTGACGGATATCCTTATCTTGCCCATTTTTATTTCCTCCTAACAGCAGTAAAATTTTCTTTTCTGGAATATAAGCATAATAAATACGTCTTCCATTTTTCCATCTGAGCTCCCATACGTCATCATTAACATCCTTATGATCGCCAAAATGACCATAATCTTGAATGTGCGATATGCGTTCCCGAATTTGCACTTGGCTTTTCACTGGCTCATCTTCCAGCCATTCGTCATATTCAGGAGTGTTATATATGATGTATGTTTTCATCATTAATTGTATGATATATTGGACGTTTTGTCAATTGAATTTTTATAAGTTGTTAATTTTTAGACTCTTATTTTCCTTTTCTTTAGGCCAAGATAATCTTGAGATTTCATGATGCCTTGTCTGGAAAAATTATTTTTTTCTATGAAAGTATAGGATTTTGTCTTTCATCGCAAGTGTGGTTAAGGAATAGATCTATTTCGAAAATACTCGGTTTAATAAAGAGCTAATTCGCGAAGCGCTTTTTCTAGATCGTGCTTTTGCGGGAGAACCGCATCTTCGAGATCTTTGCAGTAAGGAACGGCACAGTTTTTTCCGCCGACACGAGCGACAGGCGCATCGAGATAAGGGAACGCTTGCTCCATGATTTGAGCAGAGATTTCCGCACCAAAGCCCCCAAATTTAGGCGCTTCGTGGGCAATGACAAGTTTACCTGTTTTCTTGACAGAGGTAAGGACAGTTTCAATGTCGAGAGGAACGATGGTTCGAAGATCAATGACTTCAACGTGGATTCCTTCTTGAGAAAGCGTTTCAGCAATTTCAGAAACCATCGAGAGCATCATGCCCCATCCAACAAAAGTTACATCCGATCCTTCACGCACGACATGTGCTTTTCCAAGCGGGAGAAGATCTTCTGGTCCCGGCTCGGGCTTTGCACAGAAAACTCGCTGACGATAAATCCCTTTATGTTCTAAGAAAATCACAGGGTTCGGATCGCGAATCGCAGCTTTAAGAAGTCTTTTTGCATCGGAAGCGTTACTCGGAACAACAATTTTAAGACCGGGACAATGAGCTAAAAATGCCTCGATGCTTTGCGAGTGGTAAGGTCCGCCTTGTATATAGCCCCCGTAGGGCATCCGGATAACGAGAGGAAGGTTAAACTCCCCGTTAGATCTGTAGTGAAAACTTGCCACTTCATTAAAGAGCTGGTTGATCCCTGTCCAAAGATAATCGGCAAACTGAATTTCAGCGACGGGCTTAATGTTTTCTACAAGAGACATTCCTAGAGCAATTCCAATAACAGTCGATTCAGCAAGAGGAGTATTGAAGCATCTGTCTTTGCCGTATTTAGCAGTTAAGTGGCGCGTGACGCCAAAGACGCCTCCCTTTCCATGGGCGACATCTTCTCCAAAAACGACAACACCTGAGTCGCGTGCCATTTCTTCGTCGAGCGCGTGGTTCAAAGCATCGACAATCACAACTGATTCGCCGGTAACTTTGGGTTCTTGGACTGGAATCTCGGGGGTATCTGCAAAAACTTTAAGATCTGCTGTCGATTTTTCAGGGAATGGAAATTGTTCAGCGGCAGCGGCTGCTTCTTCAATTTGATCGAAGGCTCGTTTTTTCATGGTTTCAAGCTCTTCAGCGCTTGCAAAACCCATCTCTAAAAGCCATTCTTCCATTCGAGGGATAGGGTCTTTAGCTTTTTCAGAATCAAGACAAACTTTTTCCCGGTATTTTAATGGATCGTCGCTGTTGCTGTGAGGTCCGATGCGAGGAACTTTTGCTACAATCAGACTAGGTCCGTTTCCAGAGCGAGCTTTTTCTACAGCTTCTTTAGCAGCCTTAGACGTCTGTTCAAAATCACATCCATCGACTTCAAATACAGCAAGCCCTTCATATCCACGAGCAATCGGTGCAATCGAGCCGCCGGCCGTCTGCTCTTTTTGAGGAACAGAGATCGCCCAGCCGTTATCTTGAATAACAAAAATCACACCTAGTTTATGAATGCAGGAGAAATTGAGAGCTTCATGAAAATCGCCCTGAGAAGTTGCTCCTTCGCCAGCAGAGACGTAGACAACTTCATCTTTACCAGTGAGCTGAATCCCCTTAGCAACACCAACAGCTTGTAAAAATTGAGAACCGACGCAGCTGGATTGACAAGGCAAGCGAAGCTCTTTATGCACAAAGTGCTCTGGCATCATGCGTCCGCCTGAATGATGAGGAACGTCACGAGCCAAAAAAGCTCCTAATAAATCGGTCAGCGATGATCCCAACCCTAAAGCAAACCCTCGGTCTCTATAATAAGGGAGGCCCCAATCTTTTCCAGGAATCAAATTCAGCGCGCAAGTAACGCCAATAAGCTCATGACCTGCAACGGAAAGCTGAAACGTCCCCCCTTTATTTTGACGGGAGAGTTTAAAACATTTGTCATCCATATAACGAGTCAAAAGCATGACTTCAAATGTTTTTAACGCAAGTGCTGCATCAATCTCTAAAACAGGGTTCATCATTTTTTCTTTTTATATTGAATGGGTGTAACTTTTTTGACAGCTTGAGTTTTGGGCTGAGTCGCTTCTTCACCTTCTGCTTTTTTCTCCTTGCGGCGCGGCAAGAATCCTTTAACAACATCCAAAAGTCCCCGTTTCTTAGGGGTTTCTTCTTCAGTCGTAGCAGGCTCTTGCTGAGAGACAGCTTTTAACAGCTTTGTCTCACGCTCGCCTACAATATCTTCAATGCCTGAGAGGCGGCTGGAAAGCTGTCTTAAAGACTCAAGACGTTGAGATAACGCTTCAAGCTTAGTATCGACTTTGACTCGAACAGTTCCACGAAGACTTGCAAGAAGCTCGGCTTCTGAATCATAACGAGAAGAGAATGTAATAGCAGATGCGCTTGTAATATCAGGCAGATAAAGGAATATTCTGCATAGAAGGGGAACAGTTGTGAAAATATCGCCGGTTAATTGAGGCTCGATTTCGACTTTAATTTGCTGCTTAGGAGGACGGCCCCGTTTAGGACGTGGATTGAGCGCTTCGCTAGAGTAATAAGTTTTTGCTTTGGTAGAGAGCACTTCGCGCGCGCCGGCCACATCTTTGCTAACTTTAGACTCAAAAAGCTGCTGCTTGACTTTCTCCATCACAATTTTGGGAATATCGAGATCTTCTTCGAAGACAAAGACAAACTCTTGGGATCTGAGCCATTCAATCAAACGGATTCTCATCCGCTCAACGTAATATTGCTGCCATTTTTCTAGTTCTGCTAAATGGTCGTAAATGAATTCCAAAAAGTTTTCTCGGGCTTCTTTTGATTGAATGACATCGAGGAGCTTTTCTTTCGTATCGATATCGTAAACTTTTTCGTTTACAAACCCTTCCATAAACTTTTTAGTTTCGTAGAAGGTCATCTTCGGGATAATGGCATAACGATCGCCATGCTCTACAAGTTCTGCCGCTAAATCGTCGAGCTCTTTTTGCCCTTTATCGAGGTCGACAAAGAGGATAAACCCCTCTACGCGATCGAGATAGAAATCCCGTTCATCATCCGACTTTGCAAAGGCGTCGATTAGACGGTGAAAACGGAGAATAAGAGGGTTTTGAGCCACTGGATATGCATTTTTCTTCATTATATACCGATGTCAATTTTGAGCTATCATACCACAGAAAAGAGATCTTGGCAATTATACTTAAAAACATATATTAAAATATTTAGTTTAATTTCTAGAAAATAAAAAACTCACCTTCCAGTAGGAGGGTGAGTCAATTTTAACTCTACCAATAACGGTGGGTTAAGCTTTTTTTGTTACATAGTCAACGGCTAACTGGATAACGTCATATTTTGTATCAAGTCTTATCGGACTTCCAACGTATTTAGCAACTGTGTTGTAAATTTCTGGTGCTGGACCGATCAATTTATTGAGAACAAAAGTAGAAACAACGGCTGTCGCTGTGTAAAAAAGAGCACCTTTAATGAGATTTGGAGTACTCATACCTGAAAAAGCATCGCCCTGATTTTTAACTCCTTCTGGAAGAAAACCATGAAGTTTTTCATACACTTTGGTTGCCATTGATTTATCTTGGCCTGCTTGTGGTTTTGAATCAAATTTAAACATCTTTGGTGTAGCACCATCCAAAACTTTAGAAGCGAGCGCTAGCATATAGGTCCCTGCTTTAAATGCTGGCATAATGACTAAAGCAATGCGTACAGAACCATTGATTGCATGATTTAAAATATTCGATGTGCTCATGATAACTCCTTGTTTTTTCATGAAAATTTAAAACTGGTTGCAAATATATCTTTTTTCTCAATTTTGTCAAACACGTTTCCATTTTCATAAAAAATTGTCGTGTACAGAGTAGGAGAACTTCCGCTATTATAAGGAGCCTTGAACCTGTAGGAAATATGTTAGACATTAAACTTATCAGAAAAGATGCTGCCAAAGTGGAGCAGCTTCTAAAGAGAAAAGATTCTTCTATCAATCTGAAAACTATTTTACAGCTCGATGAACGGATTCGAGAAGTGATCATCGAAGTTGAAAATCTCCAATCGAAGCGAAATGCGATCTCTAAAGAAATCGGCGAGAAAAAGAGAAAAGGTGAAGACACTTCTTCGATTATGCAAGAAGTTGCAGGACTGGGAGATCAGGTCAGCGCTCTGAATCACAAACGAGATGAAATCGAAAAACAGCTTGCGGCTGAACTCTCTCTTCTTCCAAACATTCCTATGGAAGAGATTAAAATTTCGTATGATCCTAAAGAAAATATCTGCATCAAATCCTGGGGCGAAAAACCGGAATTCGATTTTGAGTTTAAAAACCATGTCGAGCTGAATGAAAAGCTCCACCTTTTTGACTTTAAAAGAGCCGCAAAAACATCTGGCAGCGGATGGCCGGCTTATAGAAATATGGGCGCACGGCTTGAGTGGGCGCTTCTCAATTACATGATCGATATCCATTTAGAAAATGGGTTTGAGTTTTGGCTTCCGCCTCATCTCATTCGGCCTGAAACGATGTATGGATCGGCACAGCTTCCGAAGTTTGAAAACCAGCTTTTTAAGATTAAAGATGATGATTATCACCTCTATTTGATCCCGACATCAGAAACAGTTTTGAATGGTCTGCATGCCGATGAGATTTTCTCTGATCATGAACTTCCAAAAAGATATGTCGCCTATACTCCTTGCTTTAGACGGGAAGCTGGGGCCGCAGGAAGTCAAGAGAGAGGTCTGATCCGGATGCACCAGTTTAATAAGGTGGAGATGTTTGCCTTTACGCTTCCAGATCAAGCAGATGCTATGATGCAGCAGATGGTTGCCAGTGCAGAAGAAATTTTGCAAGGGCTCAATCTTCATTATAGAAACATGCTGCTAGTGACTGGCGACATGTCATTTGCTGCGATGAAAACCATCGATGTTGAAGTGTGGCTTCCAGGGCAAAATCGATACTATGAGGTCTCATCGATTTCTAACTGCGGAGATTTTCAAGCGAGAAGATCGCTTATTCGATATAAGCACAAAGATGATAAGCCAGAACTTGTCTATACCTTAAATGGTTCAGGGCTTGCAACTTCAAGGCTGATGGTTGCACTCCTTGAAAATAACCAGAGAAAAGATGGTTCTGTGGAAATCCCTCTCGTGCTACATAAATATTTGAACGGAGTCAAAGAATTATGTCCCACCTAATTGATGATTTAGTCCATTTTATCCAAGGGTCGCCGACTGCTTGGCATGCAGTTCAGTCTACAGGAGAGCGTTTGTCATCTATTGACTTTACTCTTCTCGAAGAAGGAAAACCTTGGAAACTCAAAAAAGGAGAGCGGTACTTTGTCAAGCGGGATGGATCGATCTGTGCCTTCACGCTTCCGAAAACTGATATCTCGCGGATTCGAATTGTAGGAGCCCATACCGATAGCCCGGGATTGAAGTTAAAACCGAATCCTAATGTTCAATCAGGTGTGTTCCATCAATTAATGACTGAAATTTATGGGGGTCCTCTTCTAACTTCTTGGCTCAATCGAGATTTAGCGATTGCCGGCCGTTTGATGGTTGAAAATACAAAAGGAAAAATCGAAGAAAAACTCGTCTTCTTGGACGAAACTCCCCTGATCATTCCGCAAATTGCGATCCACTTGGACCGAGAAGTCAATGACAAAGGGCTGACAATTGATAAGCAAGAGCAGCTCCGGCCGATTCTCACTTTGAATCCCACTGAAAAACCGCAGCTAGAACCTCTTTTAAAGATGTATGTCGATTTTAAACATCTTCTTTCTTTTGATCTCTTTTTAGTTCCGCTGGAAGCCCCACGATTTTTAGGAATGGAAAGCGAAATGCTTGCTTCCTATCGTTTGGACAATCTTGCTTCTTCGCACGCTTGTATTACAGCGATTGCGTCCGCAAAAATGAACTCGACGCTGCAGATGATGTTTCTTTGGGACGCAGAAGAGATCGGGTCAAATTCAGCAGAAGGCGCTGCCTCTTCTTTTTCATGCGATGTGCTCAAAAGGATTCAACATTTCTATGGGATGAATGCAGAAGAGTGGCAGTGTTTAAAAGCGTCATCGCTCTGCGTTTCTGCAGATGTCTCTCATGCCTACAATCCGAATTATCCGAAAAAGTACGATTCTAACCATCAATCGATTCCGGGCAAAGGAATTGTGATCAAATATAATGCCGGAAAAAAATATGTAACCGATGCTAAAACAGCAGCAGTCGTTGTTGCCGCTTGCAAACAGCTTAAGCTCCCCTACCAGTCCTATTCCTCTCGCTCGGATATGCTCTCTGGCAGTACCATCGGGCCTATTTTTGCTTCCAGAATGGGAATGCCAACAGTCGATCTCGGCTCAGCTCTTTTATCGATGCACTCTATAAGAGAAATCATCGCTGTGCAAGATCATATTGATCTCTGTAAGCTACTCACGCATCTACTCGAAAAATGAAATCACAACATTTTGGTGATAAATCAGTTGTAGAGCATTTGAAAGAAGCAAGAGAGAGAGGCGCGCTTGCGTCTGCGGAGATTCACGGAACAGAAATGCCGGGACATCTGGCTGCAGGAGCTGATAGCGCAAGAGAAACAGCCTATCTCTTAGGAATATTGTATTTACTGGTCGGCCATTCTTTTTGGATTCTCTTCATTGCTGCATGCGGCCTCCTCATTTGGAAAGTAGGGCGCAGCGCGCTTTTAGGATGGGCCCGTCTTGAAAGACTCCATAGGCTGATCGAAGAAGAGCATTGGGAAATTGAGCACGACCGGAAACAAGAAGAAGAGGAGTTAACTGCTCTCTATGGTGCAAAGGGGTTTTCAGGACAGCTGCTTAAAGACGTTGTTTCAACGCTCTCTTCAGATGACAACCGTCTTCTGCGAGTCATGCTCGAAGAAGAGATGGGGCTTACACTAGAAGTCTATGAACATCCTTTAAAACAGTGCGTGGGCGCAGCAGTAGGCGTTATCTCGGCTGGGGCTCTTACTATTCTAGGATCGTTCGGAGGATTTTGGCCGCTTTTTGTATCCATCGGTGTGATTTCTGCTTCAAGCGCTTGGATCATGGCGTATTTGACGAAAAATCGTGCGATGGAAGCTATTGTTTGGAACCTCTCTTTAGTCGGCTTCGGTCTTGGTGCAGTTTATCTGCTCAAGGGTCTTTTATGACCACGCCCTATTCTTTTGATGAGTTTTTTGCCTCTAATCAAGAAGAAACGATCTCTCCTTTTTTGACGCCTGGTTCAAGAAAATGGGGGAAAAACTTACCCTTGCGCTCTTCTATTTTAGCGGCGATCTTGCTAGCTGTTGCCTATGTTCTTTCTTTTCACTCTTGGATGGGCTCCACACTGGCATTAAGCATGGTGTATCTATTAGTGGGAACGCCTGCACTGATCAACTCATTAAAAGATTTGTCAAGATGGGATATAAATATCGATGTTCTGATGACGCTGGCAGCGCTTCTTTCAGTGGTGATTGGAAGCGAGCTGGAAGGCGCCCTTCTTTTAGTTCTCTTTGAGCTCTCTGCAGGAATGGAGATGCTCGTCGGAGAAAAAACTCGTAACAGCGTGCTTCATTTGAATCGACTTTCTCCTCGAAGTGCCTGGATAGTGGGTGAGCAAGGACATCTGTACGAAAAGTCCGTGCGTGAAATCGAAGTTGGGACGGTTATTTTGGTCAAAGCCGGTGAAATTATTCCCTTGGATGGTGTTGTGATTGAGGGAAGATCGTATGTCAATTTAGTCTATCTAACAGGTGAGAGCGCTCCTCTTTCAAAAAAAGCAGGAGATGATGTTCCTGCCGGCGCCGGCAATCTGGATGGATCTCTCACAATCCGGGTGAGCCGCTCTAGCGGTGATTCAACGCTTTCTCGCGTCATTAAATTGATTACTCAGGCGCAGGAAGCCAAGCCGCAAGTCGAACAATTTTTAGATCGGTTTAGCAGAGTCTATGCCTCTACGATCATTTTACTGGCTGGTTTTTTTGCAATGCTATTGCCCCAGATCTTTTCGATTCCTTACTTGGGGCCCGAAGGCGGCGTTTATCGAGCGCTTGCCTTTTTGATTGCCGCTTCTCCCTGCGCTCTCATTTTAGCCACCCCAACAGCTTACTTAAGTGCGATTACAAGCTGTGCAAAAAGGGGCGTTCTTCCTAAAGGAGGCGCTATTTTAGATGCGGTGTCTAAATGCAATACGATTGCTCTGGATAAAACGGGCACTCTTACAACGGGAGAACTTGTCTGTACAGATCAAAAACAACTTTATGGCTCGGAGCTAGATCCTGACAAAGCCCTCTTTTTTGCTGCATCTCTTGAAAGAAATGCCGTTCATCCGATTGCTAAGGCGCTTGTCGATTTTGCCAAGAAAAAAAACATCTCCTTAAAACCTATGGAAGAATTTCATTCAATTGCAGGTTTTGGTTTAGAAGGGAAAATTGGTAACGACAAAATGGCCATTGGCCACCGGGATTTTATTCAGCAAAAAATCGGCTCTCTTTTTTCACTCCCACAGGCCCAAGCAATGTCAACGTATCTTTTAGTGAATGACTGCATCATTCTTTTTCAGTTCCAAGACGCTTTAAGGCCTGATGTGAAAAAAACGATTTCCGAACTCAAGGAGCAAAACCTTAAAACCATCATGCTGACAGGCGACCATATGATCAACGCGCAGCCTATTGCAAAAGAGATTGGAATTGATGAGGTGTTTGCAGACCTAAGACCGGAAGATAAACTCCAAAAAATCGCTGATCTTGCACTCAGTGGCGACTTAATGATGGTAGGCGATGGAATTAATGACGCTCCGGCTCTTGCAAGAGCAACAGTGGGCGTCTCAATGGGGAAAATTGGGAGCGCAACTGCTGTTGATGCCTCTGATATTATTTTGATTCATGATGATTTAAGTTTGCTATCCTGGCTGATAAAAAAAGCGCGCCAAACACGCCGGATTCTGACCCAAAATATTACACTTGCCCTCATTGTGATCCTTTTTGCGACAACCCCCGCACTCCTTGGCTTAGTTCCTCTTTGGATCGCCGTCATTCTCCATGAAGGCGGCACGGTTCTTGTGGGTCTGAACAGTTTACGCTTATTAAAAAAATAGACGATCCTTTAAAAGGCGATTAGGGGGCGTCATGCAAAAATTAAAGCGGCTGACAGGCTATTTTTCTGAATATTATAGCTTACTCCTGATCCTCCTCTTCTTACTCTTCATTCTAAGACCCTATGATCGAGGCCCTACTTATTTAGCCATTTGGAAAGGGTGCCTAACGCTTGTATTCTTCACCTCTATTTTCAACTGCAAGCACCATCGCAATATTCAGATCCTAGCCATTATTTTAGGAATTCCAACCTTTATTATGACGTGGGTCAATCTCTTCGATCGAAATGAAATCATGCTTGTGATCAATGCCTGTTTATCAGTACTTTTTATTGGCACGATTGCAGCCTCCATTCTGTATGACGTAATCATGCGCGCGCGCGTCACATTAGAGACGCTCCGCGGAGTTATTTGCGCTTATTTTATGATCGCCTTTGCGTTTGGGTATATGTACTACCTTATCGAATTCATCCAGCCTGGAACGCTTTTCTTTTCAAATCAAACAGTTTCAATCCATGCGTTTTCTCATTTTTTTTCAGAAACGCTTTATTTTAGTTTTGTGACACTACTCACCATCGGATATGGAGATATCACAGCGATTCGCGACATTGGGCAATCGACTGCTGTCATCGAAGGCATCATCGGACAATTTTATATCGCAATCCTCGTTGCTAGAATCGTCTCTGTTTATTCATTTTATTCGGATAAAAGGCTCATTAAAAACATTGAAAAAGACATTAAAAAAATAAAATGAAAGAAGAAAACAAAGAGCCGCTCCGAGAAGCGCTGGGACAAGAGACGGCTGAATTTGAAAAAGCCTACCGATGGATCCAAGATCACCTTCCTCCTCGCTTCTTTGAAGATGCCGACGTTGAAATGCTGCGGCTAGTCACCCACAGCCTAATGGGATTTGATCTTCAGGAGTTTTTCTCTACCATTCTCTTCAAAAATAAAGCGATTGCCCTCTGCCTAGACACCCCTGATGCCGATTTACAGATCTTAAAACATTTCCGCCAAAGATGGATCCAAAATTATAGAACCTTTGTCTCCAATGCACCTCCTCCCTTTGCAAATGCAAAGCTGCCTCTTCGAGTGGCAGTCGTCCATTTCTCACAGCTCCCCGATCAAGCAGCTTTGGGTTCGCTAGAAAATCCACAAGAAATTTTTGACAAGCTCAAAGAAAGACATCCGCAGCTCACCTTTATTCAATTTGAAAACCTTCTCAAATCAATGACGCCCCGCTTTTTAAGATCACTCACACCCGAAAGGTTGATCTTAGCCTTTGATGTTCTTATTCGAGCCGAGAAAAGAGACCCTTGTCAAATTGAAGTCAGACGCAATGAAGAATGGGCTCAGAAAAAAGAGACCCCATCGCTGCAAATAGTGCTCGCTTGGAGAAATGTTCCCAAGCAAGATTTTTTGTATAGGCTCACTCGTGTCATTCATCGGCACGGACTTGCCTTAAAAAGAGTGACAGCGACCTATGTCAACCCTTATAGCAAACAAAACATCCTTCTCATGTCGCTGGCCATTCATGGAGCCAAAGGAGGAGCTGCCTGGGATGAAACCGACCTCGATGACTTCTTGCAAGAACTGGTCACCGTCAAATATTTCCCAGGACTAGAAATCATCGAAACAACTTTTGTAGATTCAAAACTCATCAGCGGCAATATGGGCAATCTGGTTAAAACGATGGTCCATTTTGTTCATCAAGTGCTCGTGCAAGCAGACCCTTATCTTTATTCATTTTCCAACATTGAAGAAGGCATCTGCCGCCATCCTGAACTCACCGTTTATCTTACTCAGGCTTTTGAAAAAAAATTCCATCCTCAAAAAACAAATCTCAATGAATACAAAAAGATTCGAGATAATTTTTTGCAGCTGGTTGACCAAATAGATACAGGGCAAGAGGCAAACGACACACGGCGAAAAAACATTCTTCATCAAGGGATGAATTGGATCGATTACACGCTCAAGACAAATTTCTATAGGTCTAATAAAACAGCTTTCTCTTTCCGTTTGGATCCTAAATATTTAGATCAAGCCCCTTTTAACCGCGCCGATAAGTTTCCTGAGCTCCCTTTTGCTATTTTTTTTATGAAAGGGCTTTATTTCATCGGGTTTCACATCCGCTTCCGCGATTTAGCGCGCGGTGGCTTGCGCACTGTTTATCCGGAGAAAAGCGAGCAGCTTATCACAGATCGAAACTCTCTTTTTTCAGAATGCTACAACCTGGCTTACACCCAGCAGAAGAAAAATAAAGATATTCCGGAAGGAGGAGCCAAAGGTGTTATACTTCTAGAACCTTATGAGCGCATGAAATCAGAAGAGGATATTTATCAATTTGAGCTTGAAGATGCCGGCACCTCTCCCGAGATTGTAAAAGAAAAGCTAAAAGCTTTTCAGCAAGAACAAAAGCTGGAATACCTCCATCAATCGCAACGCTCCTACATTGAATGTTTTCTAACCATTATCAATTGCGATCCGGATGGAAAGCTCCGCCCTCATAATATTGTCGATTATTATCAAAAACCCGAATACATCTATTTAGGCCCCGACGAAAACATGCATAATGAAATGATCGTCTGGATCTCGAATTATTCGAAATACTACAACTACAAACCGGGCACTTCTTCCATGTCGAGCAAGCCCGGCGCCGGCATCAACCATAAAGAATATGGC
>JAGOLG010000108.1 GCA_017994195.1 Rhabdochlamydiaceae bacterium | reverse complement strand
CCCTGTTTCAACGATACTCTGCATACTTCACCTGAACAATTTGATCTCATTATTTCGACCAGCATGCGTGCGGCTTTTTTTCTTGCCCAAATCTGCTATCCTTACCTGAAAGAAGCTCCAAATCCACACATTATCAATATCGCTCCACCTCTGGGTTTTGAAGTACAGTGGCTCAGAGATCATTTACCATTTTCTTTAGGCAAATATGGTATGAGTTTATGTACCCTAGGAATGGCTGCGGAGTTTAAGCACGCGAAAATTGCAGTCAATTCTCTTTGGCCCCAAACAAATATTGCAACTCAGAGGCTCAAGGACCACCTCACCCCGCAAGTCTACGCCGGAAGCCGCTGGCCGACTATCGTGGCAGATGCTGCCTATGAACTTAGTCGTAGAACGGTTCAAGAAGCAACCGGTCAATTCTTTGTAGACGAGGCTTTATTGCGTGAAACAGGAATCACCGACTTTTCGTGTTACGCAGTAGATCCGACCCAGCCGCTTGTTCAAACTTTATTCCTTCCACTTAAAGAAGGCATGATTCCCATCTCTCGCGAGCTATTTCATTTTAAATAACGGAAAAAGAAAGGGCCAAATTCATTGAATTTGACCCAGAAGACAAGGCTTACAGTCTATCTAATAGATAGTAAGTTAGGCATGAGCTAACAATGATGCGGATTGACTTTGTATAGTACTGGTTAGCATGTCAAATTGAAAGACACCAGATTTTATCTGTTCTTTAGCGTTCAATGTAAGTACTAAAGCGGTAACAAGAGCTGCATATCCTACTATTTTCAAAGTTGTGCGCAAGTAAGACAGTTTCTTATCAGTACTCGATTCAGGATTCAAATATTTTGTATCAGCTAATAAAAGAGTAAGCATTGCTACAGTGATACATTTAGTGTTTCGGTTCATAAAAGTAACTTGTTCTTCAATCATATTGCAGGCTTTGGAAAATGCAGCTATTGCCCCGTCTGCAATATTCGCTAAGTCAGCCATGATGAATAGACTTCTTTTCATATAACCAAGATTTTCTAAAAGACTATCTTTTAAGGTTCCCGGCTCTAGAGCCTGGTAAACACGCTGCTTTGTTGTTTCAATTTGTGGTAGTATGCTGCTAAGAATGTTGTTTGCATGTTTAGAAAATGTTGTGAAACTAATAGAACTCATAAAACTCCTTTTTTTGTTTTAATGTAATTATTATAGCATTATTTGTAATTAAAATTGACTAATAAAAATATGTTTATTATAAAAAAACAGTAAAACAAAGTAGGCTGATAGATTTTGGAAGATATAAATTCAAGCATCAGTGTTGTAATCAAGAGGATATGCAGATGACAAGAAAATATTTTAACTCGGCTCTATCAGAGGCTCAGGCAAGCTTTTTAGCTATCCATTTGCTCTCAAATAAAAAGTGCACAGGAATGCAGTTTCCAATGGCCCATTCATGCTTCTCAATGCCCATCAAACAGCAAAGGGCCCAGTGGACGCCTCCGTGAGCTACAATTAAAGAGGGACTGGGTAAGGAGAGGGCATGATTGATTCCATTTAGGACGCGATCCATAAATTGGCGCGCAAGGCCTTCTTTAGGTAGGGAAGAGTACATGCCGAGCCGTACCATTTCTTTCCAAATTTGGGCTGTGCATTCACCGAGGTCATGAATTTCATGATGCTCGGCTTGAAGATGGTGGGTGATAATCTCTTTTGTCTGTTGCACGCGTTTGAGGGGGCTTGCACAGACTGTCCGGATTGGCAATGAGGTGATGGCTGGCGCGATGATTTTTGCTTGGGCTTTTCCTGTTTCATTGAGGGGGATATCTTCGGGATGGTCTTTTTTTAGGTTTCCATCTGAAATATTATGATCGGTTTGTCCATGCCGGACGAAATAGAACTCTTTTTGTAGAATCATGAATACCATCCTTATTCAGAGGCAGTATACAACAACGATGTTTGAGGGGAAGACCTCTAAAGAACAAAAACTCCAATCGCTCACACTTGTCAGGTTCACAGTTTTTAGCTTCCATTAGCTATGATAGAATAGCGGATAAGTTGAGATCAAACAAAGAAATCGTTGGCCGCCCCAAAGAGATAATTTGAGCGAATTTGTATTGCAAATCTTTTCTATGGAATACCCTTGGATTTGGTGATATGTTTCTTGGAAAATAATATGGAAAAAGCGATTAAAACCCAGAGATTGATTTTGCGCTCTTGGAAAGAAGAGGATTTAGAGCCTCTTGCCAGGTTAAATACCGATCCTCGTGTGATGGAGTTTTTTTTAGCTCCTTTGACGCATGCAGAAAGTGCTGCTCGCCTCGAGATTTATACCCGCCATATACGAGAGCATGGATGGGGGCTTTGGGCTGTTTCAGCTCTGAATGTATCAGATTTTATTGGTTGGATTGGGCTTTGGCCGATTGGTTTTGAAGCCCACTTCACCCCGGCAATTGAAGTAGGTTGGCGCCTCCTTCCTGAATTCTGGGGACAAGGGTATGCAACAGAGGGAGCAAGAGCTTCGCTTGCTTTTGGCTTTGAAACGCTAAACCTACCAGAAATCGTTTCAGTCACGGTTCCTGCAAATCTTCGTTCAATACGAGTCATGGAAAAAATCGGTATGCATAACGACCCAAAGGATGATTTCGACCATCCCAAGCTCCCAGAAGGCCATCCACTAAGAAAACATGTGCTCTATCGGCTAAAAAGAAATGAATGGCAAAATGGCCGCCCTAATCAAAAAACGCATCCAGAAATCGGCGGTTAGTTTCATAGAGCTCTGAGCTGGTGCTTTTCCAGGTTCCTCGCTTCACTGTAAATCCAATGGTAGCAATCGTTCTACTCAGCCTCAAAAATGGCATCAATTCTTTGTAATGGGGAACAGGGCGGATGCTTGAATAGCCGGCTAAGAAAGCGGCTTTGATGGATGGATTGGAAGACCATTCTCCGTTCTCTAGAGGACAAAAATCCTCTTCAGAAAAGCTAGCGCGGGCAGACGACCAATCAATAATTCCCTGCAGTTTGTCATGATGGATGATCAAATTACCCGGCCGAAAATCACGGTGTATCATACAAGGGCCGTCCACTGCATCCAATAGATTGAGATGGGCATTATAGTAGCTGCGGCATTGATCGAGCAAAGCTTGAGGCAAGTGAGTGCTGCATTCAGCTAAACCCTCTTCAAACTTTAATGAAAAATGTACGCGCGGATCGGAAGTTAAATGATTGGGTTGTATGAGGTCGCCAAAACCCGCCGTCCGGTTAAGATGAATTTGTGCGAGTAGAGAACCAATTTCATGTGCTAGTGCTTTGCTTAAGTCTGTTTTTTTAAGAAGCGTTCCGGGCAGACATTCCATCAAGATAGCCCCGTGGATGTTTTTTTCTGGTTCCACAACCTGGATGATGCGTGGTACGGGGAGTTTATCCGCAAAGTGTTTCAGAAAATAGACTTCGCGCAGGTAATCGTTTGGGCGCTCGCATATTTTTAAAATTAGTTGAGTGCCATCAGGTTGTGCAATCTTATAAACGATTGCAACGAGAGCCTCCTCATGTTCGATGCGTGAAAAGACAGCATCCTGCAGGTTAAGGCGCTTCTGATAAACAGCTATGGTATTTTCCATGAATGATTAGGGATTTTAACAGGTTTTGCATCGATCGTCATCGATAATCTCTTGAATCGTATAGCGAGCATTGCTGGCAAGTACTGGATTGGTCTCTTTATAGTAGGGGAGTGCAATGAGAGCGCAAGAGAGTGCCCAGCCGCGGCCTCGCTGCCATGTTGCATCATCAACTCCTAGGCCTGTACGAAAAATAGGCCTCATTTGAGGTGGTAAAAGATTCCAGGCAATGATTAAGTCGCAGGCGGGATCTCCAATGCCTAAATTTCCAAAATCAATCACACCGCTTAGCCTGCCGTTCTGAAGAAGGAGATTTCCAGGCGATAGATCGCCATGCACCCAAACAGGAGGTTTGGTCCAGTTAGGAGCTTTTAAAACTTCATCCCAGATGGCAGCTACTGCTTGAACATCAATCATCCCATCTAATTGTTTAAGAGCTTTGAGAGTCTCGATATCTTGTTTTTGCTTTAACGGCACCCCGCGATTGGAAATAGGTCCGTTGGGCAGATTAATCTTGTGCAGCGCTTGAATAAATGCCACGAGATCACTTGTGAGTAAGTTATGATCTGGGATATTGCCGACGACTGGATTAGTG
>JAGOLG010000035.1 GCA_017994195.1 Rhabdochlamydiaceae bacterium | reverse complement strand
CTTCCGTACAGGCAAACGGCACCCCCGCTTCCTCACAGATAGGCGCAATCGGCTCTCCATCGGGGATCTCATGTTCTTCCCCGCTATGCTCAAAGATAAGCTTTCCCATAATTTAGGCTAAATTACACCCGAAATGATCGATAAAATCAAGTATTACAATAAATTGTGCGTCAGCATGTCCAGTTTTTCTGGACATGCTGACGCGATGTCATGTATAGTTAATTTATGACTACAATGCTTAAGATACGGGCTTTAATTCCAGGAGAAGTATTTGATTATCAGATGCTTATGTATGCGCTAAAAGATTTCAAAAAGCCACGCGACAAAGTAACAGCTCTTTTAAAGAATGAAGACATCATACAAGTTAAAAGAGGACTTTATGTTTTTGGTGAAGCCTACCGGAGGAATTTGCTTTCTTTAGAAGTCATTTCAGGGATGCTCGTTCAGCCTTCCTATATTTCCCGCGAATATGCGCTCAAAAAATATGGTCTCTTAATTGAGAATGTTGAAACAGTTACATGCATGACGATAAAACATAAAAAACAATTCGAAACGCCCATTGGACGTTTTGATTATGTGTTTATCAGCAAGAAAAAATTCAGTCTGGGTGTTGTTTCAAAGCAGTATTCTTCGGAAGGAGGGGTACTATTTGCAACTAAAGAAAAGGCTCTTGCAGATTGGATTGCCACCTTTCCTCCGATTGAAAATTTAAAGACGCTGCACCATTTTTTGTATGAAGAATCTCGCATCGATGAAAAAACTTTGTTTCCGCTTGATCAAAAACTGATACATGACATAGCTTCTATCTACAATAATCCGAATGTAACATTACTTACGAGCTTATGACAACACCATTTCAAAGCCTCATTGATCGATATGCTTGTCGAACTAAGAATGACTATGTCAATGCTATGCATGAAGTGATTCAAGAAATAGCACTGATAGGTCTTTCAAGAGGGAAATTTTTTGAAAAAGCCTCTTTTTATGGAGGAACAGCTCTTCGCATTCTTTATGGGCTTGATCGCTTTAGCGAAGATCTTGATTTTTCTCTTTTAGAGCCTGATCTTAATTTTGCCTTAGATCCCTATTTTCCTTTTTTGGAAGATGAATTCAAAGGTTTTGGAATCAATGTCAAAATTGAAAAAAGAATCAAACATCCTCCGACACAAGTACTCTCTGCCTTTTTAAAAACAAACACTTTAGAAACATTTTTTCTGATCGATCTTCCAGAAAAAGAAAGAAAAAAAGTAGCCCATCAAGAACAGCTTAAGATTAAGTTCGAAATAGATATCGATCCGCCGCCTCTCTTTGATACAGAGTTTAAATTTATGGTGCTGCCGCTGCCATATTCAGTCCGCAGCTATACCCTCCCAAACTTATACGCCGGAAAAATGTGCGCTTTACTTTTCCGAGAATGGAAAGTCCGTGTGAAAGGAAGGGATTGGTATGACTTCATTTGGTTTGTTGCAAAGGAAATACCTTTAAATCTTACGCATCTCGAAGCACGCATGAGGCAATCAGGTTATTGGTCTTCTTCCAAGCCTCTAGATAGAGAAACATTTACAGAGCTTTTGAATCAAAAAATCAACCAGCTCTCAATCGAGATGGCAAAAAAAGACATCATTGATTTCATTAAAGATGAGCGGAATATCGAGATCTGGTCCAAAGAGTTTTTTTTAAGCCTTGTCCCCAGAATAAATTTTGTCTCTTAATAACGCCAATATGTCCAAGTTCTCTGGACATACTGTGGCTGCTTGACAGCTGTCCTTGCATAAGCTAGAGTGAAATTTATGAAAAAATCATTATTAATCACTTCGCTCATGCCTTTAAGCTTGCTGTTTGGTTCGACATGGACAAACAATGCAGGAGGCGATTGGGGAGTCTCCACAAATTGGACAGGGGGGATTCCAAATGCTCAGGATGCGATCGCCGATATCAGCTCTGTTTTACCTGTATCGCCTTTAAGAAACATTACGCTCACATCAATTGCTCCAACAATTGGAACCCTTGCCTTTAATGGTGATTGGGAGATTGATGGCCCAAACACTCTTACTTTTAGTTCTAGCTCTGGAACTGCGAATATGACGCTTGGTAATGCATTCCCCACACAGGTCATTACCGCACCTATTGTTTTGAATTCGAATTTGCTAATTACGCCGACAACAAATGCGGCTATTGAGTTCGGTGGGATCATCAGCGGACTTGGGGGGATAACCGTACAAGGTACACCCGCTTCATCAATTCTAGTTCTATTCCTGTCACAAAACACTTTTGCTGGTGATTTGACAATCGGAACAAACGTAATTGTTAGCTGCTCTACCACGAACGTTCTTTCACCTTTTTCGACTGTCAACATGCAGGGGGGGACACTGAATTTTAGTGGCTTTTCTCAAATCATCGGGGGGTTAAGTGGAACCTCTCCTCTTCCGCTCGGAACTATAGCCCTCACTGTAAATACAACGGGAACGAGCAGTTACGCAGGTGTTATTTCTGGAACGGGCAGCCTCACTGTCGGTGGAGTTGGGATACTACAACTCACTGGAATCAATGCTTATACCGGGCCGACTACTATTAATAGTGCAGGAACCCTGCAAGTCGATGGAGCCCTTAATCCTGCATCAACTGTTACAGTAAACTCAGGAGGAACCCTCGCAGGAAGCGGAACTGTAAATACCGTCACATTAAATGGGACCGTTATCCCAGGAAATACCATCGGAACACAGACTGTTGGAACACTGAATACTGGCGCGATTACCTTCAACCCAGGCTCAATCTACAACGTCCAAATCAGTGATACTGCCTCCGACCTGATTAACGCCTCCAGCGCTGTCATTAACGGCGGCACTTTAAGCGTGCTTCCTTCAGGCTTTACAAATCCCGGTGTTACAACTTACACGATACTGACAGGTACGCCGGTGACTCAAAACGCTTCTTTTGCTCTGCTCAATCCCTTAACTCGATATAAAATTGGCGTTATCTATAATCCCACTAATGTACAGTTAACTCTTTCTGCACCCACTCCTTTTCCTGTGATTGTTCCAACCGGAAATGGAGGAGCCATTGCTAAGTGCTTTGATAGGATGGTGACTAGTCCTGATTTAGCTGAAATCATCCATATTCTCGACTTAGAGACCCCCGCGCAGATGGCAAGCAGCTTTAACCAGATGAGCCCATCGGATTTAAACAATATCGCTTTTACATTAGAAAATGTTGCTGAAAGAATACGTCAGATTTACACCAATCACTTTTTCGATCAACAAGTCGTTGGCTGTCCCTCAAAAGAAGCATGGCGTCTTTGGGTTGCACCCTTTATAGAGCGAGTTAAACAGCACGGAAAATATACCCAGCAGTTTAACGGTTTTACGACAGCCCTCGATTACAGCTGGGCAAAGCATTGGGCAGTTGCTGGAGGCTTTTCTTACGCATCATCTGAAATGAACGCTTCTCATAAAAATGTCCGAGCCGACTTTCAAACCTATGCTGCAACCTTCGGTGCTTCCTGGATTGATTCCCAGGCTCACTCAGGGTGGTTTGCAGATACCCAGCTTTCCTACCTCTATAGCCCGGTGGATGCAAAAAGAAAGATGAAGTTTGCAATCTCCCATTATGCCCTAAACTCTACAGTCACCCGTACAGCCTCGCATCATGAACACTCCAATCAACTGCTCACTCATATCGGATTTGGGTATGATTTCAGATGGAGAAGTTCGGTAGACAACCCCGTGAACGTCCATCCCTATACGACTCTAAACGTTAAGACCGCTTCTCCCCATACGTTTAACCTCTATCCCTTTGTTAACATTGACTATCTTTACCTTCCCCAAGATGGATTTGAAGAAAAGGGAGCTCAAAGCCTCGATCTCAAAGTTCATCGTAAGAAATACGATCTCTTAAGGCCTGAAGGGGGAATCGGGTTTAGCTATAGCGGCTGTTTTAAAAATGTCCAAACCCTATTTGATGCCTCAGTCAGCTACGTCAATGAGTTCCGATTCCAAGGGAAAAAGACCACCTCTAGTTTCAGACCCGCTTCTTGCCAATTCACAGTATCGGGACCCAAACCCGAAAACAACCTGATCAGCCCCGACGTTAGGTTACGTATCACAGGGCCCAATAGCGGATTTTCACTGACGTTAGGATATCATGGAGAGTATGGAAAAGACTTCTCCCTAAGCTCTGGACAGGCTGAATTCAGAAAAGCGTTCTAGCCTAGCTCTTGATCGTCTCTTGAGAGTTCAGAAGAAGTCGAAAGGATTTCTTGAACGGTCGTTTTAAGGGTTCTGATGCCTTCTGCAAAACCACACCGGGTAAGTAAGTCATTCAAAACCGTCAGCTCTGTTTCAAGCAGGTCGACTTGGCTTTCAAGAAATGCAATACGCGTTTGAAGTAGTTTAGTCATATTATTAATCCTCTTTATATATATTATAATCAAAATTTAATTATATATTAACTTATATTATAAAATAATATATAATAAGTTCATAATAATTTAATTAACATTAATAGGTGTTCTATGTCGTTCTTTTCTAGTATATTAGGTTCTTTTAGAGGAGACTCTAAAGCTCAAGATCTTACGCAAATCGCTCAGATAGAGAAACTTGCAGAAAAGGATCAGAATATTGTTGCCGAGTTTGGTGAAAGCTTAACATCGACTAATCCCTTGAAAGTCCCTTTTGCTCGAGCTATGAGCCACTTGCAGCGTAGCCAAATGGACAAAGCAGAGCAGAAGAGAGATCCCTCCAATCTTCCGATTACAAAGCACCGTGCGCAGTTTGCTCTGAACATGAAGCAGCTGGAAAAGGCAGTGACTCGGATTACGCTATTAGAATGCGTGGTAGGAGGAATGACACAGTTTAATCTACCCTTAGAACAAGCTTATAAAAAAGAAGATGAAAAGCTTTTAAAGAAAATTTGCCCAGGCCTTTTTGTAGTAGAGTCGAAAGAAGAGCAATTAACCCTTCTTCGGGATGCGTTAGAATATCACAATAGCCGCCTAAATGGGCTTTTCCATCAAATCGTTCGTTGGACTTTGCTTCAACCTAATCGATCTAATCTGAAGCAAGAGCAGGTCTTTGAAATGATCACAGAGGTTTTAGCTCGCATAAAATGCAAGTTTAAATCAAATGATCCAACGGTTCCTTTCTTAAAAATTGCTATACAAGAGCGTGCCAAATGGTATCTTCAGAATTTCGAATCTGAAGCTTCCTTTGAAAAACTTTTCGAGCTCTTAGTCAATGGAAATGAGCTTATTTTTAAACAGATCCCTGAAATGTATTACAACTCCTTTCTGGGAGCCGACCATCCAAAAGTACAAGAAAACCTGAGGAACCAAAACGACCTTGTGAAGATCCAAGATGCAGATATCAAAGAGCGGATCTTGCAGCTTCAATTACAAGCCGTTGCTGAAGTTTTAGCTCCTTCGGATGATGAAATTGATATTTGCTCGCAAGTGCTACAAAACTGTTTTATAGGGCATGAGCTAGGTATTCGTGAGAATCATCTTTTCCAAGCCATGATGCAGAAATGGGAAGCTATAATCGCCCCTAGGCTCAAAGTTATACCCTTGCAATATTTCATCACGCATGAGCCATCCCATCTGGACCCTAACTCCTCGCTCGCACAAGACTTGCAAGAATATAAGGGTCTTGAACAGCGAGCTTCATTGCTCATACAAGAAGCTCCTATCCATGAAAGCCAGTGGCTTGAAAGAACAGTAGAAATTATCAGAGAAAAAGAGTTTGAGATCGCAAGAATTGAAAAATTGAGTCAAAAGTATATGGAGGACTATGTTGAGCATGGTCTTCAACTTGCAAAATATCCGCCCAACCTAGATGAATCCGTCACTGACCTGCAGATTAGAGTTTGGACTCTCGAGTCGGAATTAGCCAAGGCAAATCCCCTTACAAAAAAATTCATTGAGATCACCCTAAATCAGGCCCAAAAGAAGTTTAATAAAAAATTAGGAATTGCTGTCCAAAAAACGATCGCTCAATCAGCGTTTGACCGCTCTAAAAATGAGCTACAACGCTTAGAAAATGAAGGTAAAAGAACACGATCAGAGCTGAAACGCGCTAATAATGAGTTAGTTGAAGCCCGTATTAAATTTAGAGGGATAATGAGCAACCAACTCCAAACTATTAAGGATGAGCTGAATAGGTTGGCTCAGAAGGAATATAAGTTTTCCGCAGGGGAATTGAAGGCTATTGTTGATTGAGCTAATAAAATGTTCAATCACAAGAATTTATGGATAACTTTAAATTAATACAAATAAATATTTAAATTAAAGTTATATTTATTATATAATTGAGATTATAAGTTAATAATTTAATACTTAAAAAAGGATAATAATTATGTCAGGCATTACAGGTTTAGGAAAGATAGCTACTCAAGCTGTATCAGTCGCACGAACTCTTAAGCAAAAAATTTCAGATCTCAGATCAGCTCCGAAAGAGAGCCAACAAGAAGTAGAGATCGTTCCCCATCAAACATTTGAAACATTTTTAGCAGATAAAGCAAACAAGGGTTTTAGCTTCAAAGACAAGCTTAAATACCGCGGTATTGAATCACTAAATGCAAGAGGTATCAAGAATAATATTAAAGCCTTTTTCAGCCTTGGCGCAATTGGATACTTTGTAAGAGGAAAAGTAAATGAATCGAATAAAGCGGCGCTTACAGAAGAAGCCCAATTCTATCGCACATGCTGCAACGTTCAAGAGGTTTTTGGAAAATTTAAGCAAAAACCTGATGCTAACTTTACAGGTTTAAAACAAGCCTACGAGTTGGTTTTATCATCGGTTGCAAAAGATGCTGACACCCACAACGAAGTCAATTTGATCCTGGATAAACTATGTAAAGCTTCTGTCGGCGGAGACCTTTTAGACTTTGAAGCAATGAGTGCTTTGCAATCTAGAGATGGATTTACTATGGCTAGCGTCCTCAATACTATCACTGGCCAGGCATTCCTCGCTGATATCAATGCGAAACACCAAGCGGGATACCGTGGACGTGCAGTAAAAGGCGATGAGAAAACTGTTCTTGAGAGAATGAACAGAGATGTTATCCAACAAAATGAAATAAACACGATTTTGAATAATGAAGGTACGAGATCTATTTTTCAATCCTATGCACATGCTTATAATTCACTGCGTGATCAAGTAGTTGATGGTCAACATCCTGGCATCACAATGAGTATGGATTTAGTCGATGCTCTTAGCTTAGATGTAGTCAATGAAGATTTAGTCCAAAGCGCGATTGATCAGCAAAATAAGCTTATTTTGGAATTAGTACAAAAACCTGCAAAACAGGTTACAGCTGCTGCAATTCCAGTAGGCTGTGAAGATGTTGATGAATTTGTTGCAGAGCTGGATAGGATGACAGAACATTATGCAAGCTATCATGAGAACTTAGATGCTCAAGCCAATATCCATAGCCAGTTAGCAATAGCTAATCTGGCAGTAACAAAAGCAGAAGCTGCGTTAGACAAAGAAAGCGCCAAAACAAGAACATGCACTTTTGCTGAAATGGAAAAAATCTATGGACCGATCCTAAATGAAAGGTTACCAGGTGTGAGCGCTTACCGTCCTGTTAAACTTGAAAAAGATAGGCTAGCAGATGCACTAGAAGCAAAAAATGATGAGATCACAACTGAGATTAACACACTTGAAGGACTTGTTGGTAACGAGGGTTCTTTAATAAGAGAACAAGAAGCACTTCAGATACGCCTTGCATCTCTAGCGGACGTTATATCAAAACATCAAAAGGAAGCTGATGGCTATAAGAAAGGCGTAAGCATATTGTTTGATGGAATGATGCAAGGTAGCGAGCAGAACGTTGATGTGCTTGAAAAGATTAAGGAGTCAGCTGCCGCTATACCAGCAGCAGTGGTTGCTCGTAGCGAGGCAGCGCAGAAACTTGCTACTGTTAAAGCAGATATTGCAAGGGAACGTGCGAACTTAAGACTTCTTCAAACGAATTCAAAGATACATCCTTTAATTGCAGAAAAGATTTCTTTAGAGCAAAACTTAGCTGCTTGCCTAAGAACAAGCTTCGCCTTAAAGCATAGCGAGATTAAAACAATCCATGACGGAGGATTTACAGCAAACCACCCCAGCGATTTTGAAGCTATTGCTGGTCAAGTCGGTCAACTCAACGGCAAGGCTATTGCTTGTGCAGGAGAGTTAGGATGTCTTCAAGGAGCGCAGGAAAGAAATGTGAGGGAGTTAGGTGAGAGTCGAGCACAGTTAACTCGGTTTGGCTTTCAATTTAATCGTGAGGGACAAGTCACTGGCTTTAATCACTTTAATGATGGTTACCAAGAAACAATGTGCGAACATTTAAAGCAGCAAGGCCCTTTGACTGCTAACATTATTCGTGCACTTCAGCTCACTGCTAGCTCAATAAAAGACATTAATCAAGCAAGTATTATGAATCCTGCTGTAAATGCATCAGTTGAAGTTGTACGAGCTGCACCTGCTCAGGTTATTCCTGCTAGAAGAAATGCAGTGAATCTTGTCCAACAGCCGGATCTTTCGGATCTGGATTATGAAAGCGATTACGAAGACTTAGAGTTTAATATGAAAACGCAAAAAAGGCCTAGAATGTTTGACTTAGGCGACGGATTCAGTGAAATAGACCTAGGCTATTAACTTCACTTTCTGAACTAACACATAAACGGCTGCCATGCAAATGGTAGCCGTTTTTATTTAGTGAGCATGCTCTGGATGACTGAGAAGATGAGACAGAGAGGAAAGGACATCTCTAAGAACTTCTAATGGTTTTTGGTCGGCATTAAAGCGGCTGATATTTGAAGAGGGGTAGTGCTTTAGGATCTGAGAGGTTGTTTCTTCATAGACTTTGATCCGGGTTCTTAAGACGTTTTCGTCAAAATCATCCATACGTTTTTCTATCATGCCACGCCGTTTCATGCGCTTAATAAGCTCTTCGGTATTAGGGGTTTCCAAGACAATCAAATGAAGGACATCAATGTAGGCGTCTAAAAGCGCTGTTTGGGCTACCGTGCGTGGGATACCATCGAGAAGGAGAAGCTGTTCGTGGGGAAAGTACCGGTTGGTGGCAATGAGCCCTTCAACGTAGTGATGCCAGATACTAATCGTTACATCATCGGGGACTAAATGGCCCTGGGACGCGTAGGAATGGTAGATTTTACCTGCAGGAGAGTCAGGAGACATGCCTCTGAAGATATCGCCGGAAGAGAGATGGAAATGGTTCCCAGCGCTGCTGAGGAATTTACCAAGGGTTCCTTTTCCAGCACCTGGAGGTCCAAAGATCATGATAGAGCGGTACTTCCGAGCAGAAGGATCTATAAGTGTTTTGATATCAGCCATTTATAATTCTCTTATTCTTAATACTTTATCATAAGCGATTTATGGGAAATGTGCAAAGGGTTAAATAAATGATATATAAAAAATTTTACATAATATGTTATAATTGAATTCAAACAGGATAATTTTATGAACATTACTAATACTACAATGAACTTAGGTGTTGTAACTATAAATAACACTCATTACATGGCTATTTTGCATTATAAAGATGAAAATGGAGCTGATTGCCCAGTACCCGACCATGTACGAAAAGCCAGTAATGTAGCCTTAAAATTATTTGAAGATGTATTAGAGCAGTATTCGAATCAAGGTGCGGTCACCCGTGTTGATGAAGCGGGTTTTTTCAATCGAGAGTCTCGTATAGCCCCTCATACATCTGAGGCATGGGAAACGTTTGTGAGACATTTAGAATACCCCAATGTTCCTGGTGCAACACTCGGTTTGGGTGGTGTAGAGATTGGCGATAAACTTTATATGACTTTATTACACTATCGTGATGAGCAGGGCGTAAGCCAGAGGATTTCTAATGGAGTAGATTCTCATAAGGCTCATGAGAGATTCCAACAGATTGTAGAAGATGTTAACGATGATGTTACATACGTAGACAACAAAGGAATCCACATGAAGGGACGTAGGATCGTTCCTGTACCTTCAAGAGCTTGGAATTCTTTCGTTCAATACTTGCTGCAGCCTGAACTTGCGGAAGAGATGCTAGATGAAGATGACGAAGAAGTAAGTATTGAAACAATAAACCCAAAGATTGAATTTATCGATGTAAGTTTATTAAAAGATATTGATATAAGTCAGTTCGCAAAAGCACTAGTTGCAAAAATTCAAAGTTCTAAGAATTCTGAAAACCATTTTGCTGAATTAACAAAACAGGAAAAACTTTTTCTGCAATACGGGACACCGCTCAATTTCCCTCATTTATTGAAGGGTGAATTCAACCTAAAAGAATTAAACAGACTAAGTCTCCTATAAAATGCCGACTAAACCGAATTCCATTAACTTCAATCGTTTAGTCCTAAATACATGTCTATCCTCCACCCCATCTAAACTATCAAGTGAGATGCAGGGAAGGAGTGTCGTTCCTATTCAGAATAAATTAGGTCAATTACCAACCAGTAACTCGTGTTTAAAGACTCAAGAGGGAGCTCATGTTTTTGAAGATGCGAGCAATGCCTTTAATTATGCCGGTGATGGACTAGATAGCATGAGGCATACGGCTGATAAGACAGAGGGAACTTCTCTGACCTTATTAACGTCTGCGACATCTATGCTTAGCGGAGTAGCAGGTGTAATCGATAGCGTTAAGGGAGTCAAACGGGCAGAAGCTATTGGTGATAGCACAGGCAAAAAGCTAGCACTTGTTGGATGTGTCGAAAATGGGACGCTTGTTGGTGGATCTGGCTTCGAGCTAGCGCTCAAATCTATCGATGTAGGTCAAGATATTGCGATGGCTACACACCGTCCATTTATCATTGCAGGGGCGGCGGCAGTAGCTCAAGGGGCTCTTTCGTGGCTCTCAACAGTTTTATTTGGCATTTATTACATCGCCACAGGGGTAAAACACCTTGTGAATCTGGTCCAATTGTATAAGGGAAGGCAGTGGAGGCTGGAGCTGATGAAGGAAAAAGATCCGATGCAGGCTCTATATCAAGAACTTCGAAAGCGCAGCTATGAAATAGAAATGACTCCGGAGCAAGAGATCGATTTAGCATTAGAGGCCGGAGCTAGGTGGCTAACGAAGGTGGAAGGTGTAAGCGATGGAAGGCTCAATATTGAAGATAAAAAAGAGGGCTTTAGAAAACTGATTATGAGCCGCCCTGAGATTATTACCGAAATGATCGGCCCTTATAGCAGAAAGCTAACGCCTAGAGGAGAGCTGATCCGCTTTGGTAAGTACATGGCGTATAAAAACCTCAATGCTAAATTTGAGGCAGAGTGCAAGCGGAAGCTAGGAGAGAAAGCTGTAGAAGCAATGCAATCGGGAAATACGGAAGAGCTTAAAGCAGCGCTGGAAGTCAAGCCTTGGATCGGGCTTTCGCTCAAGGTGGCAGCTGCTGCCATCGGTTTAATTGCAGTCATTGCTATGGCTGTATTCATCACGGGTTCGCCGCTTGGAGTGGTTCTTTTTCTGGCTGGTATTGCAGCGGTTGCCATGATCTTTTTAGGGGATGGTAAAGCTCTCATTGAACATCTTAAAAACAGTGAATTTAAAAAGCGGGATCGAGCTTTTACCTATCTTTCGATTGTTCTGAGTGTGGCCTCTGTTGCTGCAGCTGTCGGACTGATGATTGCAACAGGAGGAGCTGCAGCGTTTATTGCGCCTTTAGTTTTATCGGTTATTTGGATGGGAATCAATCTTCATACAGCGCGGACGATCTGGAGGTTTGAGAATCGGAAATGGGAAGTGCAGAAAGTGATTGATTTAAAGACTTATCGACAGTTTTTAGAAACAAATCCAGCAGATGTTGAGAAGATTAAGCAAAAGCTGTCAGAAGAAGATCAAAGGTATGTCAATAGCTTGCAAAATCCTTTAGAAGAGCTTCGTAAAAGAGAAAAAGAGATGGAAGCAGAAATGCGCAGGCAATTGGATACTCTTGTCGATGCCATCGCTGTTGAATCGAAACGGTGGAAACGTGTAGATTCAAAGCATGGAGAAAGAAATCAGCGACTTCCTGGTTTACCTGGGGTCGGAGAAAGGATTAAGCCGTCATACGCTTGAAGCGTATGGTCGTGATCTCAAGGGCCTGAATGATTATCTCAAAGGCCAGATTCCTAAAACAGAAGACATCATTAGCTACTTTGAACATTTGAAGAGTCGGCAAGCGGCATCGAGTTCGCTGTGTAGAGCGCTTGTTGCTATCAAGGTGTTTTTTCGGTTTCTAAAGCGGGAAAAGCGCGTCGATCATAACCCCACACTTTTTTTAGAAAGTCCTAAAATGTGGCAGCTGATTCCTGAGGTCATGACGGAAGAAGAGGTTTCTAAATTTCTGGAGGCTCCGGGAAGAGATGATTTTGTGGGAGCTCGCGATCGGGCTTTATTTCATTTGATGTATGCATCCGGGCTTAGAGTTTCTGAGGTATGCCAGCTCAATGTCGGTGATGTTTCCGATGACTTTGTGCGTGTGAAGGGCAAGGGGGGGAAAGAGAGGATTGTACCAGTAGCTGCGGCTGCTGTTAAAGAGCTGGATCATTTTCTTGCGAACTTCAGGATGGAAGGAGAAGGGGCTATTTTTGTCACAGAAAAAGGTTCTCGCATGAGCCGGATCAGTGTCTGGGGACGGGTCAAATTCTACGCTAAAAAGATAGGGCTTGTTAAAGAGATCTCTCCTCATACGCTTCGGCATTCATTTGCAACACATCTTTTAGAAAACGGGGCCGATCTGAGAATCATCCAAGAGCTACTTGGCCATGCTAATATCGCAACGACCGATCGGTATACTCATATCAGTCACAAACATCTTCATGCAGCGTTTGAAAAATTTCATCCTAAACTCTAATTATTATTTTTTCCTATGCACCCATTCGCGCAGCTCTTCTAAATAGAGGTAGAGGATGGGGGTGAGGTAAAGGGTCAAGATTTGGGAGATGATGAGCCCTCCGACAATGACCATGCCTAAGGGTCGGCGGCCTTGTGCTGTCATACCGCCAAGGCCTAGTGCTATGGGAACGGCTCCCATGAGGGCTGAAAAGGTTGTCATAAGGATGGGGCGGAAGCGGGCTGTACAGGCATGACGAATGGCTTCCTGTGGGGTTTTTCCAGCAAGGATTGAGTCGTTTGCAAAGTCAATCAAGATGATCCCGTTTTTCATCACGATGCCAAGGAGGAGGATCAGTCCTACGAAGGCATAGAGTGAAAGGGGTTCTTGGAAAATAAGAAGAGTCAAGAGTCCTCCGAGCGCAGCTGGAGGGAGTGTTGACATCACGGTGATGGGGTGGAGAAAATTTTCATAGAGGATGCCGAGGATGATGTAGATCACAAAAAAGGTGATGAGCAGCAGGATGGTAAGGTTGGCAAAAGAGGCTTTAAAGACATCGGCCGTTCCTTGGACGTTGCCGACCACCGTGACAGGCAGGGTTTGATGGGCCATTGAGTCGAGCTGAGTCAAGATAGGGCCTAGCGCGTTTTCTCCGACGTCAAAGAAGAGGTTCACGGCGGGAAGTCCATTCAGCCGGTTGATATTGAGAGGACCGACTGTTTGAGAAGGTTTTGTAACAAGTGAGAGGGGGACGAGCTGGCCGGTGTTTGAATGAACGTAGAGTTGAGAAATATACCAGGGGTCTGAGTAGTATTTTGGCTCAACTTCCATAATGGCGTAGTACTGGTATTGGGGATCATTAATGGGTGAGAGGTTAGTGGCTGCAAAAGCTAGGGAGAGGACGTTCTCAATGGCTCTTGCAGAGACATTGAGCGAGTAGGCTTTGTCGCGCAGAATTTGTAGGTTGAGCTGCGGCTGCTGAATTTCCATATCGGTGCTGACTTGTGTTAAAGCAGGGAGTGTCTTCATCGCCTGCATCATTTGAGCAGCTGCTGGATAAAGATCGTCAGTGGAAAGGCTTTGAAGAGTGAATTGATAAGGGGCATTGATGTCGGAAGTTGAGACTTGAAGATCAATCAGCGGAAGGCTCTTGATAAAGACATAAGCCTGCGTAGTTGTTGCATAGGCTTGCTGGAGCTGTGCAATGACTTTAAAAATGGAAGGCCTTTCTTTGAACGGTTTTAGTCTTAAGAACAAGATCCCTTTGTTGTCATCGGGGATGGCTCCTAGAGAAATGAGCGATTCGACAGAAGGGTTTTTTCTGGCGACTTCTGCAAGTTCTGATTGAATGCGCATCATGGCAAACGGCGATGTACCAGTCGCTGCCTGGGTGTGGATAACAATCATCCCAATATCATCGGGGGGTAGAAAATTAGTGGGTAAAATATTAAAGAGAAGATAGGTGACTCCAATGCAAAGAACTCCAGCGGTTAAAACTGTCTTTGGAAATCCCATGACAAAATTAAGACTTTTTTCATAAATCTTCTGGAGGCCGTTATTGATAGACTCTGCTAATTTTTCCATGAAGGTTTTAGAGGCGCCCACATGATAAGGTTGGACAAGGCGGCTGCAGAGCATTGGTGTAAGAGTTAGCGACACCAAACCAGATAGGAGAATGGCAGTTACAATCACGACGGAGAATTCATGGAAGAGCTGTCCGACAATTCCTTGCATGAAAAGAAGCGGGATGAAAACAGAGGAGAGTGAAAGGGTCATCGATAGAATGGTAAACCCGATTTCTTTAGATCCCTCTAAGGCAGCTTCCATCGGGGGCTTGCCCATCTGGACATGCCGGACAATATTTTCAAGCACGACGATGGCATCATCGACAAGGAATCCGATCGAAAGGGTAATCGCAAGAAGCGAGAGGATGTCAATGGTATATCCCAAAAGAAGCATCACACCAAAGGTTCCTATGATAGAAATCGGAAGAGCAACGGCTGGGATGAACGTATTGAGAGGTCTTCCTAAATAGAAGAAGATAACGAGAACTACCAGCCCAAAAGCAATCATCAGTGTTATTTGAACATCTAAAACGGCTTCTTTGATGAACTCTGATTTGTCGAACAATCTAAACAGTTCAATCGATCCAGGAAGGGCTGCTTTGATTTTAGGCATCATTGCGTCGATACTGTTGATCACTTGCAATGAATTGACGCCGGGTTGTGTAAGCACACCGAAGACAACGCTTTGAATGTTGTCTTTGGAGGTCATGTATCTTTGCGACTGCTTATCATTGGACAAAGAATCAAGAGCCTGTCCGATATCACTGATGCGGACGATGCTTCCTTTGTCATTTTTGATAATGAGGTTATTGTAGAGTGCTGCGTAATTCAGCTGTCCATCTACATTAATGGTATATTCCCGGCTAGGTCCGTAGAGCGTTCCTGTTGGAAGGTTGACGTTGGCATTTTGGATAGCTGTTGCAACTTCATCAAACCCGATCCCTTTGGCTGTCAGCAATTGGGGGTTGACTTGGACACGGACAGCATAGGGTGCTCCAAAAACCTGGACATCAGCCACGCCTGAGATGTTGCTGATGCGTTCACCGATAAAAGTGTAAGCATAATCATAGAGCTGATACGTAGGCATCGTTTCAGATGTGACAGCAAAAAAGAGGATTGGGGTTTGGGAAGGGTTGACTTTGTCATAGGTTGGCGCGTAGGGAAGGTCCTGTGGAAGAGAGGGGGTTGCCGTATTGATCGCATTTTGGACATCGAGAGCTGCTTCATCGAGGGTTTTACTCAAGTCGAACTGCAGAACAATGGTGGCGCTTCCAGTTGAGCTTGTCGAGGCGATTGATTGAACGCCGCTAATTGTTAAAAACTGTCGCTCTAAGGGACTGACAACGTTGTTGGCCACCGTTGATGGGCTCGATCCAGGATAGCTGACCGATACGGTGATTGCAGGGAAATTAACATTGGGAAGATCGCTCACCGGAAGTTGTTTGTAAGCCACGACTCCAAAAAACAAGATAGCGATCATGACAAGTGTTGTCATGATCGGACGTTTGATGAACAAATAGGAAGGATTCATTTTTTGATTTGAACCTTGATTCCAGATTTGAGGTTCAGCTGTCCTTCTATTACGATCATTTCATCGGCTGAAATCCCGCTTTCAATCAGAGTGTTTTTTTCTTCTTTTTGACCGACTTGGACCTCTCTGAGCACAACAGTTTGATCAGGCTGAAGGACATAAACATAGCTGCCTTGCTGTCCGATTTGTACGGCCTCGGTGGGGACTAGAAGGGCATTGTCTAGAATTTTTAAAATGAGCCGCACGTCGACATATTCTCCGGGCCAAAGAGAATGGTCTTTATTTTCAAAGAGAGCTTGCATAAGGATCATCCCGGTCGATTTTTCGACTTGGTTATTGATCAGAAATAAATTTCCATGCACCCACTGATTTTTCCTATAAACTTCTGTGACTAAGGGTCCTTGCATTTGCAAGGAGGTGATTTTGGAAAGGTCTTTTTCCGATACAAAAAAGCTGACGCGGATGGGGGTAATTTGATTGATAGTTAAAAGGGGCGTGGTGCCGCCGACTGCCACATAGTTTCCTACATTGATATTAAGCTTGCTGGCAACCCCTCGAAACGGTGCTTGAATCGTACAATAATCAAGATCGATTCTTGCCCGCTGCACATCGGCCTCTGCTTGCTGGACGGCTGCCTGGGCAGTCAATACATTGGTTTGAAATTGATCGTAATCGAGCTGAGAAATGTAGTTGAGTGGAACCAGGTTTTTGTAGCGTTCAACTGTATCTCGTGCTTGCTGCAGATTTGCAATGTTTTGCGCAAGCTCGCCCAGCGCCTTTTCTAATTCGACCTGAAAAGGCCTTGGGTCAATCGTCATGAGAAGGGAGTTTTCACAGACCTCTTGACCTTCTACAAAATACTGGCCTGTTA
>JAGOLG010000034.1 GCA_017994195.1 Rhabdochlamydiaceae bacterium | reverse complement strand
GCCCAATACGCTCCGCCTTTTAAAGCTGCAAAAAGATAGCAGCCTTCTCGATTTGGGGTGCGGACAAGGTGTTCTTGCCAGGTCTATCCCACATGACATTAAGTACACAGGCGTCGATGCAGCAGCCTCGCTCATCCACAGCGCTAAAGCAAAATCCAAGCACCCATTCTATGTCTTTGACATCACAAAACCGCTGCAAATAAAAGAAGCCCCCTTCTCACACGCAGCCCTTATTTTAGTGACGCAAAACTTAGAGCACCTGGAGGGAGCTTTCAAAAATGCCTCTAATCATCTACAGCCAGGAGGCAAACTCCTCATCGTCCTAAACCATCCTTGTTTCAGAATCCCCCGCCAATCTTCCTGGGGAGTCGATGAAGCGAAAAAACTCCAATATCGCCGGCTTGATCTCTACATGAGCTCTCTAAAAATTCCCATCCAAACCAATCCCGGCAAAAATGAAAAGTCAGACACAACCTGGTCGTTCCACCATCCGCTCTCTTTCTATTTTCAAGAGCTTTCTAAAGCAGGTTTTCTAATTGAAACCGTCGAAGAATGGATCTCTGATAAAAAAAGCTCCGGCGGCAAAGCTTCTATGGAAAATCGCAGCCGAAAAGAGTTTCCACTCTTCATGGCTCTTCTGTGCAAAAAAGCATAACGAAATGAACGCTCTACTTTAATTTATCATTCATGCGTCTAGACTGGCGAGCCTCGGCTTCCTTCTTTCTGTTTTCGCGCCTTAAGTTTGCCTCTTCGAAGCGCCGCTTTTCTAAAGGCGTTTCAGGAATGATTGGAGGAACTTCAGTGGGCACTTTATTTTCATCGATTGCGATAAAGGTAAAGTAGGCAGAAAGAATATGACGCCGCTCCCCTGTTGCATAATGCTCAGCAATGACTTTTACTCCGATCTCCATTGATGTCTTCCAAGTCCTATTTATAGCCGCGCTAAAAAGTAAAATATCTCCTTGTCCTGCCGGCTTTAAAAAATGCATTGAATCAACAGATGCGGTTACACAAGTTTTTCGGCTGTGCCTTTCTGCAACAACGAGTGCAGTACGATCGCAGACAGCCATGATCATCCCCCCAAAAGCTGTTCCATACGAATTAAGATCGTTGGGAAATATTTTATAAGTATGATTATCAACTGCTGAATGACTCACCTTTTGTGCTTTCATAAAATATTTTTGTATTCCTTCCTGAATGAACTTTTGCTATATTTCGGAGCTATAACATATGTGTGGCATATTTGGATATATAGGGCCGGAAGATTCGGCTGTCATCTGTCTTAAAGGACTCGAGCGCCTCGAGTACCGCGGCTATGATTCCGCAGGTCTCTGCGGCATCCATCAAGGAGAGCTGAAAGTCTGGAAAGAAGTCGGTAAAATCCGCGCGCTTGAACAAGCCTGGACAGCAGATCCCCTTCCCTTAGCGCTTGCAATTGCTCATACAAGATGGGCAACCCATGGCGAGCCCACCAAAGAAAATGCCCACCCTCATTTTGACCAAGATCTAAAAGTCGCTGTCGTGCATAACGGCATCATTGAAAACCACCGGCTCCTCCGCGAAATGTTAGAAAGCCATGGAGTCAAATTCAAATCGGAAACCGATACCGAAGTCATCGCCCAGCTGATTGCCTACTACTATAAAGGCGATTTAGCTGCCGCCACTCAACAAGCCCTTTCACTGATGCAAGGTTTTTGGGGCCTGGCCGTCATCCATAAAGACCACCCCGATCAAATTATTGCCGCTGCACGCGAAAACCCCATAGCGATAGCCTTCAACCCCACCACAAATGAAGCCTATATCTCCTCTGATCCTAATGCTTTCCATAGCTCCGAGCTTGATATCTTGTTCCTACGTAATGACGAACTAGCTGTTGTTCAAGCCGATAAAATAGAAGTTTTTGATCCAGCAAGAACCCCCATTGCAAAAACAGCTGAAAAACTCACTCTTGATAACTTCAGCAGATCCAAAGGCGATTTCGAACATTTCATGCTCAAAGAGATCTTTGAGCAACCAGAAACTCTCAAGCAAGCCCTCCATAACAGAATCATTGAAGATTTTGCAAACGTCGAATTCGAAAACTTCCACCTTTCCTTGCAAGATTTGCAGTCGACACGGCGCATCTTGATCCTTGCCTGCGGCACATCCTGGCATGCAGGACTGATCGCAGCCTCGCTCTTAGAGGAAAAAGCACGCATTCCCTGCCAAGCAGAAATTGCCTCTGAGTTCCGTTATAAAAATCCGATTATTTCAGAGAATACCCTTGTCATCGCCATCAGCCAATCGGGCGAAACCCTTGACACCGTGGCAGCTATCCGCGAAGCCAAGCAAAAAGGATCCAAAGTCCTCGCCATCTGCAATGTGCGGAATTCAACGCTCACACGAGAAGCCGATGCCACCATATTCTTACGCGCCGGCCCTGAAATCAGCGTCTGCTCAACCAAAGCATTTACCAGCCAAATCACCGTTTTATCACTCCTAGCGCTTCTTCTCGGCCGGCAAAGGCACTTAGCTAAAGACGAAGGACACAAGTTCTTAACCCAGCTTCGCCAGATCCCACAAATCGTCGAAGAGGTCCTTGCTTTAGAGCCTCAAATCAAAGCAGTCGCTGAAAAATACGCCAAATACTCCAACTTCTTCTTCCTCGGCCGCCACTACATGTTCCCCACTAGCTTAGAAGCCGCCCTCAAGCTCAAAGAAATTTCCTATCTCAACGCCTGCGGCTATCCTGCCGGCGAGATGAAACACGGACCGATCGCTCTCATCGACTCAAACCTTCCCGTTATTGCCCTCTGCGGCAACCGTAGAACTTTAGAGAAAATGGTCAGTAATATGATGGAAATCAAAGCCAGAGGCGCCCCGCTTCTCGCCTTTGCCTTCCCGCAAACACCTGATATTGAGCGGATTGCAAATGACCTTATCATCCTGCCCGATTGCCTGGATGAACTAGCTCCCATTCCCTTCTCGGTTGCCACCCAGCTACTAGCTTATCACATGGCCCGCTGCCGCGGCACCGATATCGACCAACCCCGCAACCTTGCCAAGTCTGTTACTGTCGAATAACACCCTAAATTACAAGCACTTATATATTAAATAATTTGTTTAAACAATTAATCAAATTATGTTAAAATTAAGATAATAAATTAATAAGGAATGTAATTATGACACCATCGAGTTCTTATGACAATTTACAACAATTAGTTCAACAACCTTACTCCCATGTTGAACTCAAACCGATTAATCTTGAGTTTGAGCACAACGGCAAAACCTACGAAATTACATTCGTAAAACAGAAAATCGGCGGAGAAAAAGGGGAAGAGAAAAAGCTCGATCTTACAAATCTAAAACCTGAAGATATACAAGCCTTAGTTAAACAGGCAAAAAAAGCGATGGAAATGATGGGTCAGCTGGATGGAGCAGATGTCTTCAAAAACTCAAAATCTTTTACATTCCATTTTACCACACAGATAAAAGAGCCTACATTTCTCAATAACATCTTAGGTAAAAAGATTAAACGTTTTGAATACAAACCAAACCCTTCTGTATTTGATTCCATCACCTATAAAGAAGGATTGGAAGACAAAAAGTTTACCGTCAATCTCTCTAAATATGAAAAAGGCGATCAAGAGCGAATTCAAAGAAAGCTGCAACCCCTTAATACGACGATCGAAAAATTATTCGAAGAAAGCGCCAAAGCAGCTAAACCTCTTAAGCTAGGCGAACATAAAGCGGAAACTCCGATCGTTGAGAAAGCATCTGATCAATCAGATTCTGTCGATCAAGCCGAACCCGAATCTGACCCAGACAAGACAGAATCCGAAGAAGAAGATTTAGAACTTGCTTCTTTAAGGGAAGAATTATTATCTATAAAGCCAAATAAGAACAGCTCGTCTACAGTGCCACCTAGCGAAGCACATTCTAGTGCTGATCCTGATGTTGCCGATTTGCAGGCCAGATTAGCTAAACTTCGTGAGTAATCCCCTTCCTTTAACTTCTTCTTGACTCAAGCAAGAGTAACTCCTCATAATCCGGAGCATGGGATCCCATGCTGAAAAACAAGCTGCTCTAGAGGCAGCTGCCGCTATTAATTCAAAGATCGCTTTAGAAGGAAAGTTCATTTCGGTGCGCCGGGATGAAATCGACTATCCCAATGGAGTGCATAAAACCTGGGATATCGTGGTTCATCCAGGCGCTGTCGCTGTCGTCCCACTTACGGAAGACGGACATCTGATATTAGTGGAGCAGTGGAGAAGAGCCATTGGCCGCATCACATTAGAAATTCCTGCTGGTGTCTTAGAGACGGGAGAAAAGCCTGAATTTGCCGCTCAAAGAGAGCTTCAAGAAGAGATCGGCAAAAAAGCAGGTTCTCTGACCTATTTAGGACCCTATTTTTCCTCGCCGGGTGTTTTCACTGAAAAGGTCCATCTTTTTGTAGGAAAAAACCTTGAAGATAGCTTCTTGAAAGGCGATGATACCGATGAGATCGATATCCGCATCGTTCCCCTTCAAACAGCCCTAAAACTCATCGAAGATGGAACCATTTGCGATGCTAAAACAGCCCTTGGAATCTTACTTGTACGGAGTCAAATATGCGGCTAATTGTTCGAATACTTGTACTATTGTTTTTGATCGGGCTTCTTTTGGCCATTTTTGCACCCTCTATTTTGTCCACCCGGTTTGGCAATAATTCTCTCTACAAATTAATAAAAAGCATGTCGGGATATGAGATCCACTCAGATTCTCTTAAGTTGCATTGGCTCCAAGGGCAAGAAGCGCACCAAATTGAGGTTTTAGACAAAAATGGGCGGCCTGTTTTTCGAGCAGATTCAATCACCTCGACAGCTCCTCTTTGGAAGCTTCTTTTCTACCACGATGTCGGATCACTCGATGTAAAATCCCCTTTTGTTGCCATCGACACTCCTCAGCAGCTTGCTTCAAAATTAATGGTCCGGCAAGCAGGCTTTAGCTTAGCAGTCTCGATCACCCCTTCGATGCACCTCATTGGTGAAATCGCCGTAAGTCAGGGCTCGGTTCAGTTTTTGACACCGGGGCTAGAGCCTGTTGTGGTAAGTAGCATCATGGTAGACGCGCTTCTGCTGCCCAAACAAATCAAACTCCAATCCTCAGGTATTACTTCAGGCCAAGGAAGCTTTCAGATTGATCTTTTAGCATTCCCCGGCTCGCATCAAATCGATGCCGATTTAACATTATCTTCGTTTCCTTTAAGAGCTGCAGATCAGGTTGTTTCTATTTTATATCCTGAGTTTAAAGGAGTCATCCGTGAAACGATTGGAGAGAGCTTTGATGCTCAGCTCAAACTCAAAAACATGCAAGAGAATTTAGAAATTTTCTTCAAAGCTAAATCTGATTTTTTTTCTGCTGATTTAGAAACAACTGTTCAAGCAAATACTCTGCAGCTCATAGCTCCTGCTCTTTTTGAGTTTCAAATTCCTGCCGCCTCTTTTGAAAAACTCACTAACTTGTCTATCAAAAACGGTGTGAATGCTCAGATTAAAATAGATCAGCTGTCGGTTCCTCTTCAAAATAGAGCTCTAATGTCTATACAAGGTACTTTAAAATCAGAGGCCCTTGAGTTCAATGAATGGACGATTGATCCTTTTACACTTTTTGTAGGCTCATCTGAGATGAGTCCTAAAGACTGGAATGTCAAAATCGACTCTCCTCAGGTTCAATTCCAAGGCACTCTTGCACTCGCGGATCAATGGGAAAACCTTTCATTTAACGGTGTGGCCCTGCTTCCAAAAAATACAAAACTCGATCTGTCTGCCCAGTCTTTAAAATCGATTACCATCGGCCTTCAAGGCGATCTTTGGTCAGGGAAATTTAAAGGAGCTTTTGATCCCACGAAAAAAACAGTCACACTTTCTGAGCCCGGCGTATTATCAGCGCAGCTAGAAAACCTACCCTTTTCACTCCCGACCCTTCCGGTTCAAGTCACAGTGCAGCCGACAACGATTTACCTCGATCCGTTAAGCGGCGCTCTAAAAGGATCTGCAGAGGTCGATTCTTTTCAGCTAGGCGCAACGCAAGTTGGTAGCACCTCTGTTCAATTCAATGGGAACCTAAAATCCAAGAGCGCAGACTTCATCTTGGCATCGACCGTCGGCGCAGGCATTTTACGCGCAGACGGCAGCTTTTCATATCCTTCCGACCTTAAAATGAAAGGTTCTTGTAAAGACTTGCCGGTTGCGTCGCTCCAGCCTTTTTTGAAAGAAGGCCCCTCTTTACTTCCGCTTCTTGGAAACTCTTTAACTACGAATTTTCAAGCCACCCTTTCAGAAACCTCTCGCCTTGTTGCGCTGAGCACATCTTCTCCTCTTCTCACTTTAAAAGCCGCGCTCAAAGGAAGTGATACGGCGCTTGAGCTTTTAGAACCCGCTAGCTTTCAATGGACGCTTACGCCTGATGGTTATACTGCGCTTTCAAAATGGCTGCAAGGATCAGCACCCCTTACACTCTCTCAGCCCGCCGTCTTAAAAGGCTCCATCGAAACCTTGTCATTTTCTTTTGATCAAATTTTAGAGTCGCTGAAGTACCAAGGAAAAATATCTTCTCCCGAGCTTTCCTTTGGAAGTAATAAAGTGTCTCAGCTTCAAGCCGAGTTCAGCCATCCAACACCTGCAACCCCTCATCAATTTCAAATCACAGCCAAGGCGGCGCCTCAAGGAACTCTTTCATGCCAAGGATCATGGACGCCTCCGGGTACTGCAGACATTAAACTTCTCTTAGAGCAATTCCCTTCTGCAACCTCGGATCTTTTCACCTCGCCGTTTTTAGGAAACCGGTTTTCGTTAGGGGCTCTTTGCGGTCCGCTCTTAAACCTTTCTTTGAACACTACGCTCAGCAACTGGAGCGGCCCTTTAAAACTTGAACTGCATTCAACGAACCTCCGCAGTTCTCTTCAAGGGGTTTTCACGCAGGGTGTTTTAACACTGACAGATAAATTTCATCTCCAAATGAACATCACAAAAGAGCTCTCTAAAATGATTGTAACAGATGGCAGCTCCTTTAGGTCTGAAGGCCCTGTCACTCTTGAAGTTGCGCCCAAAGGGTTTTCGTATCCCCTCTTTCCCTCTAATCTTGCTAAGCTTCAAGTCGGTGCCGGTAGGTTAGAGCTTGGAAAACTGATGTGTCAAAACGAAGGAAATCTTCAAACGACACTCGGCCTCTTGAAAAAAGGACAGTACCGCTCCGGTGATGAGTTAGAACTCTGGTTTGCGCCGCTTGATTTTAAAATCCAAAATGGAGTGATGAATTGCGAGAGAACCGAGATTTTACTTGCCAGTGAATTTCAGGTTTGCACTTGGGGCAATGTCGATTTGCCAGGAGATTCCGTCGATGGAATTTTAGGACTGACCGCCAGCTGCCTTAAGAATGCTTTTGGAATTAAAAACTTGCCCGAAAACTACGTTCTGCAAATCCCAGTATATGGCAGTCTATCCGATGTAAAAATAGATAAAGGCAAAGCGACAACTAAAATCGGCGCGCTGATGCTTTGGCAGCAAAAAGATGCCCTAGGCGGCGCTATCAAAGGACCTGCAGGAAAATTCTTAGGTGGGACACTCAATCAAATTGGACCGCTGCCCGGCGGCGACCAAAAAGCTCCCCCGCCAAAAAAACCGTTTCCTTGGGAAACAAATCAACCTGCTGGAAAAATCCCTTCCAACAAAAAAACATCAGAAGCCACTAAACTCATCCGCCCGGATGACTCTCCTCTTAAGCAAGTATTAAAGCTCATTCGGTAGTATTAATTTTCCATTAAGAAAAGATCAATATTCTAAAAATATTATTATCGAAATTTGTAAATTTAAAATTAAAATAATATTAGTTAGAATATTTTAATTGTTCTAATACGATTTTTCTTCTAACATCCTTAAATATTAAATTAGGAGGAAAGCATGGACGGATATTTAGGACGTGTACATTCAGTTGTAAACAAGCTACCTGTCGTATGTCTTGCTGAAGAAGGGCTTCATTGGATGGAGCAAAAAAAACTTCTAAACAGCCCTACCCTCGCACATTTTATTGGTCTAAATGAGAAAGCTCTCAATGCTATCCTGCAACTGGTCTCTCGCGTAGTGGCTCTCCATTTCGCCTACCCGAAGCTTTCACCTATGTTCTCATTTGCAAATGCATCTGTAGGCGTTATTCACATCTCGCTCGGTGTGGCTCAGAGATTCAAAACCGATTCTACTGAAATCAATCGAGAAGACTGGGAGAAAATTGCATCAAATATTCACAAAGGCCTCTCTCATCTTCTTGTGGCAGCTTATGACTTTGGAATTGGATTTGTGGTCCGAAAAAAATATGGCGACTTAATAAGTGTGCTGGCATTCGGAGCAATGCCTATGACCACCTACGTTTGGCATCAATATTGTTATAAAAAAACAGAAGACCCGCAGGCATCTGCTGCTAAAAAGATTTTTAACGCTTTAAAAGTTGTGTTCCAAAAACCGGTACAAGAGACCAATCAAAAGCCGCAAGCTGAAGGTGATCGCGTTGAAGACCTAGAGAAAAAAAATGAGGCTATATCTGATAGCGACGAAATCGAACAACCCAATGATAACCCAATGGTTGCTCTTTCGAAGGCTATCAATAATGTGCAGGGAAAAGATGCGAAGCTTTATGAGGCTTTGACTATTCTGAGAGATACAGAGCTCTTCCAGCAAGCATACCCAGAAGTAGCTTATGAATTGAAAGCACACCTTCTTTCAGATCTTGAAGGTAAACTTTCTGAGGATCAACTGAAAAAAATAGCCGAAGTAATAGTGCCCATCCCACTTGCACCCCCTGCGTCTATAGGAAAAAGAGATGTAAAGCCCACATATTTAGCAAATGACTGCTTAATTTACGATGTGGCTAGAAAAATCACACTCGAATTGATGCCGAAAAACGTCAAGATTGCTGCTGAATCATGGCAGGATGCGACTCCAGATTTCGGATTGTAGAGCGGCCTGGCCAAAAAACATTGGAAGGCCATCCATAATATCACACCCTCGAGCTTTTGCTCGCATGAGAAAGGGGGTTGTCCGAATGGAAATATCCATCACAATTGTGCCTGGGATAAAGTGGTCTTTAAAATCGGGATCCCCCGATGAGGACGCGTTGATCAAGATATCGTAAGGAGGAATCTCCATATGGCGGCGCAAGAATGTGATCTTTGCTTTTCTTTTGATCAGCTCTGCTCCGATTGCTTTAGCAGCTCCTCCAACTCCTAAAATAACAATCTTTTTCTCTGCAATGTCTCCTAAAACATCGGCGGCAGCTTTTCCATCAGTATTACAATTTTCCCATCCATTTTTAGTGCGATAAATGGTGTTGATGATTGAGCCTTCAATGATTTTTTCTTTTAAAGGCGCCGTCACACTAAATCCCCAAAATGGGAGATCTTGAATCGCTTCAAAAAAAGCCGGCAGCTCTTCTGGCAACACCAGCAGCTTGACATAGACTGCATTCATGTTTTTTTGGAAGAACCTATCGTTATGGTAGAGATGGCCAATGCTCTGCTTGACGGGATTTCCTAGAAGTCCGTAGAGACGGGTTTCAGAGTTTAATGAGCGGTAATGGTAGATGGTTTCAAGTTCGCTCCAAAGCAGCTGCCCTGGAGCATTTTTATCCTCTTCAGAAAGTGGTGCATACGTGAAGGGAGATAAAATGCGGGTAAGAATTCCCTTTTCACCCATTGAAATGCCTATCACGTTTTTGTGGCTTCTTTGGAAATGAACCATCCTAAGTGTATCGAGTGTCGAGTTTGCAAAGGCCGCAATTTTATAAAATTGAGCCTTTGGATGGCGCGCTTTCATCTGCGATAAAACTTCATTTAAGTCGGGGGTTTCATCAAAATTATGGTACGAAACAATCAAATTGCTATCCGAGCGAGCAGGCGCTTTCCAGTCGATGTCTATAAACCGTAGTTTTTCTTCTTTGTCATAGAGAAGTTTTTTCGTCCCCTCTGTGAACTCATAAAGATCCACGGGGCGGCTTTTCGGCCATTTTTTAACGGGAGCACAAACAAGTTTCATTTAACACCTTGGTTAAAAGCGCAGTATCAACAGGATGGGAAAAACATCCGTCTTTAACGTATGCCTCTCCTATGCTTTTTAGCAAAATAAAGTGGGGCACGCCTCCCTTTGCTTTTTTGTCGCTGGATAGTTTTGCTAAGATTTTTTCAGGCTCATAGTTGAGCCGAAGAGGAGGAAAATGGTTTTCGATCGCGTCTAAATCATGGGAGGGTAAGAAACCGAGCACATGGGAAAGGCGGGCCTCTATCACAATGCCTGCGGCGACAGCTTTGCCATGAGGAAGGGTGTAATTAGAAAGAGATTCGAGGGCATGGCCGATGGTATGCCCAAAATTTAAGAGCGCTCTGCATCCTTTGTCGTAAGGATCTTGCGCTACAATTCTTCTTTTGGCTTCAATAGCCCTCTCGATGACAGATGAGAGCGAAAGATCTGAAAAATGAAAAAACAGATCGGGGTCGAAAAGAAGCCCGACTTTTAAAATCTCAATGATCCCATTTTCCCACTCGGCATCTGGGAGCGTTTCTAAAAAGGGAAGATGGAGAATCACTTTTTCTGGAAAGATGGTGGATCCTAGAAGATTTTTTCCTTCCGGCACGTTCACGGCCGTTTTTCCTCCGATTGAAGCATCGACCATTGCTAGGAGCGTCGTTGGTATTAAAATCAGCGGTACGCCTCGACAAAAAATGCTGGCTAAAAAGCCGGCAAGGTCGCAGATCATTCCTCCGCCTAGGCCGACAATCACGGTATCGCGTCCGTACCCTTTTTGAACTAGCTCGCACGCTAGCTTCTCGATTATCTGGATGGATTTTGAAGATTCGCCAGCAGGAACAACAAAGCAATTTTCTTTTCCGTAGAGCGCAGCGACATTGGAGTCTGTGATGACTGCGTATTTCATAATTTGGATATTCGATTGAGCAAGAGAGCATCTGCTAAAACAAGGGCGACCATCGCCTCCACAACGGGAACTGCACGGACTGCTACGCAGGGATCATGGCGGGCATCATCGCCCAGCTGCAGTAGAGTTCTTGACCCTCCGAGTGTCACAGTCTCTTGCGGTTTTTTAATGCTGGAGGTCGGCTTAAATACAACTCTGCCAATCACTGGAAGCCCTGTCGAGATGCCGCCAAGCGTTCCCCCTGCATGATTGGAACCGGGTTCTATGATCCCTTCAACTGCAACAAAGGAATCATTGTGCTCTGAGCCTCGCATCTTAGCTGCTTGAAAACCCTCGCCTATCTCAAACCCTTTTGTAGCAGGAAGGGAAAGGAGTGCTTTAGCGAGATTGGCCTCTAGTTTTTCATAGACAGGATCGCCAAGGCCGACGGGTAGCTTGCTTGTTTTAAATTCTACAACTCCCCCAATTGAATCGCCGCTGGCTTGAACTTCCTCTATAAGAGTGACTATCTCCTCAGGAGTGGTTGCAGAGCCGACTTGGGCGAGGTAAGCATCGCATGTGACGTTAAACTGTTTGAGCAGTTTTTTTGCGACAGCTCCTGCTGCAACCCGGCAAACGGTTTCTCGGGCAGAGGATCTGCCGCCGCCGCGGTGGTCAAAGATTCCAAACTTGGCTAAATACGTAAACCCGGCATGCCCTGGGCGAAGTATGTTCTCTAAGGCTTTATACGCTTGTGAATTTTGGTTTTGGTTCCGGATAAGAATCGAAATCGGTGCGCCTGTTGTCACTCCATTAAAAACACCGGATAAGATTTCGGGTTCATCGTCTTCTTTGCGAGGAGAGGTGAGTTTTTGACCGGGCGCTCTTCTCTTTAAATCTGGAATTAAATCCTGAACAGAAAGCTCAAGGCCTGCAGGGCAACCATCGATGACAACACCGACAGCCGGGCCGTGCGATTCGCCCCATGTTGTTATCCGAAACAGGGATCCAAATGAATGACTTCCCATAACTCTCCCATCATAACAATTCATTAAAATCGATGATTTTGAATCAGGTTGCTGTACTACAACCCGTTTGTCAAGCCTGAAAAGCAAGAGTCATAAATTTACTTTCGAGGGTATAATTTTTTAGTCAATCCGTATTCCGATTGTATTCTTGACCAACCAATATAGGTGGTTTATATCTTAGAAAAGAATGCTGATAGTGATTGTAGTTGTAGTTAATCCACTCATAAATCAATTCTTCCAACTCTGAAAGGCTTTGATAGCTATTGTCTAAATACGATCAGCGTTCTAAGTGCCCGTTCAAAAGTTTGTTCATTTCAATCTTAAGCCTTATCTCAAGCAAATGATCTGCTGGCTTAAAGAAAACGATTTGTTAAGAGCCATCTATAAAAAAGCTTTTGGGCTTGTCAAACCATCACTCCTTTAGCAAAAGACATAAATTCACCAGTTTTTTTACTACGCACTAGCTAGCTACCCCACCATTTAAGTTCTCATCAGAGTCAGCACTAGCATCGAGTTGTTGTGGTTGGTTCTTCCATTTACCCGCAGCATCTGCCATTTCAGCCATTTCTTCCAGACGCTCTTTTTCTCTTTCAATCATATGCTTTCTTTTGACAGCAAATATCCCCATCACGGTGGCAGCCGTCGCCAAAGCAGCTACACCAACTCCTATACCAATGTAAAGGTAGGTCTTATCTGTCTCTTCGCTACTGACTGTCACAACACATCCATTGGTGGTTGTTTCTCTTTGGTAAGTGACAGTTGCAATATTGAACAGCGTATTGAAGCTGCCATCATTTGCTTGTAGAGTATAGCTGGGAGTAGTTGAATTTTCACAATCCAGAGCATCTGCAACAAACTGTACGTTACCATTTAAAATGTCTTGCTGGGTGAATTGTGCAACAGCCGTACCAGGGTTATTAAGTAACTGAAATTGCCCACCGGAGAGGTTATTTATCGTAAATACTAAATTATTGTTGTTGCTATCAAAATCCAAGCCTCCGATGTTTTGGGCGCTAAGCGTAAAATTCTGTCCAGGACTGATCGTGATTTGGTTGTTTAAAATCACAGGCACTGCGTTGTTGTTGAATACAATGTTTACTAAGCTAGGAGGGGTTGGGAAAACTCCATCACTGACACTTACAAAATAGCTCGGATAACTATCACTACCATCTTGTGTAAAGCGTACTTGACCAGCTGTGAGATCTGCAAATGTAAAACGGGTGATTGGAGTATTAGGAGCGTTGCTTAAATCAAAATATCCATGTTGTATGTTCGACACGGTAAATACTAGCTGATTGATATTTGCAATGTCAGCATCTGAGGCTTGTAGATTAGAGCTACTTAGTACAACTGTCTGACCTGTATTAATTGTTAATTGATTTATGTTCAAAATTGGTAGGGCGTTTCCATTGAAAGTGACAGCTGCCCACTGTGGCACGCTATTTAAGTTTCCATCGTTGACATACACTTGGTAACTAGGTGGTGTTGTGGACCCATCATGTACAAATTGTATCTCTCCATTTGCAACTTGTTGTTGACTAAAACCAAAGATCGGAAATCCTGGGCTCTGGGTAGTTTGGAAATAGCCGTGTGCAATTTGCGCAGTAGTGTATTGCAATAACGAGGAGGCAGTTGCATCATCGATTGCATTCAGCTGCTGTGTTGTGAGGGTGACAGTCCCTCCCTGCGAAATAGAAAGCTGATTAGTGAGTAGTTTTGGTGGAGCGTTGACATGCAAGTTAAAATTCGTAGAAATGGTTTCTCCTTTTTGGTTAATCGCTGTGAGGGTGAAGTTATAATTGCCATCATTTGTGGGGTAATAGGGCGCTAGGCCACTGATGGTGATTTTGCTGGTGTCATAAATCTGCAGACCGCTAGGACCGTCTGCAACGAGGACATGAGGATAGTCGCTGACGAGGTTTTGAGGTGAACCAGGAGTTCGCGTAATGATTAAAGGTTGGGGTTGGGTTATGTCTGTGATGTTTGCAATCTGGAACCCCAGGCCACGACCGGCACCATAATTATTATAACCATCAGAAGCTACATAGAGCAGGTTTTGAGATTGGTCGACTGTTGCGGTGCCACGAGCACCAAAAGTGCTTAGAGTAGAAACCAAAGTCATATTGGGCAGTGTGTTTAAATCAAAGATATGAACTCCTGTGTAAGCATTTGTTGATACATACAAAAAATTATTAACAGCTCTTAAATACACCACAAATCCGAGATCTAAAGTCGATACATTCATTGGATTGCTGATATTGCTTATATCATAGACTTGTAAGTCGCCATATCCCGCAGCTACAAAAAGATATTGATTGTGCACAAGCGATGCATATGCATAAGCAAATCCCCAATCATAGTTATAAATTGAAAAGGAATTTAGCACACTTAAGTTTGTTTTATTCATCAAATCGACAGCTTGAATAATATTATTAACACATACATAAGCTACTGAGTTATCTATAAAAAAATCATTAACACAAATAGCACCTACACTACTCAGATCAGTAAAATTATCAGATGACACATTAAGAACACCAAAATAACCCCCTCCACTACCTCTCTGGCAAGCTCCGAAATAAAGGAAATTATTTTGCACAGCAACTCTCTTAGCACCCATTGCATCAAATTGAGTAACAAGCTGTGGGGAGGCGATATTACTAATATTAAACTTAAGGATGCCTTTCGCACGATCTGCAACAAAAAGAGTTGTGTTAGAGCGTGTGAGGTCGGCCCAATCTTGTGCTGCCTCAGGAGGCACAAAATATGAAGGTATTCTATGGTTGGTCACATTAATTAAGGCTAGTCCACTCAACCCATTGGCTTGATAAACAATATTATTTTGTACAGTTAAACCTCCAACCAAAGAAGGTAATATAAAGTTTGATATTGATTCAATATTTGCAAAGTCAGTTACATTAAAAGTAAAGAGAGATCCAATACTAGAACTATAAAAGGCAAACGAAAAATTACCTACAATTTCTAAATCATAAAAGTAAAGCCCAGAGGTAGAAATATTTCCTGCCACAAAAGGCTGGTTAGCGTTGTGAATATCAACTACTTGATACAGATTATTATTGTCTATTACGTGCACATAATTTCCCTGCAATGCCATGATACTTCCAGGAGCGTTGCAATTTCCTACTAGTTGCGGTGAAAGAGAGTTTGAAATGTCATAAACATAAAAGCCGGTTGTATTACAAATATATAAATAATTATTTGTTCCAGCTACCGCGTTAAAGCCAGGTATACTACTCGTATAGGTAGGATTGGCGGGGAATAGTAATGAAAAAATTCGTGTGCTTTCTGAAGAGCTAGCTTTAGCAAAAAGAAGCTGGGATGACAGAGTAAGATCATAAATTGAACCTGATCCTGGAGTAAAAACTTGCCTAACCAATACTGGAAATCTGGGATTACTCACATCAATAACACTAATGGCTCCGGAAGCACTTGAGCCTGCATAAAGATAGGGGTAGCGCAAAGCGATGGTATCCGCTCCTATACCTCCCAAACACCCTAAGAATTCAACTCCAAATGGATTTGTCACATTGAAAGTTGTTATAGCACATCCATAAAAGTTATTGGCAACGTAGGCAATATCATCTGAAACGACAACATCAACGCCTGCATTCGGATAATTATTTCCAAAGACCTTCTTAGGTTGAGCAGATATCCAAAAGGGGAGGCTGGTGCCATCGCTTGGTTTAAAGTCTGCCAAAGACAAGATGTCACCATCCGCATCTGCAAAGACTTGATTTAAGTCAAAATCGTAGCTAAAAAGTTGATTAAGCTGCGCGTTTTGAGTAGGGATCGGGCTTGCTACGGTAGGATAAGCTCCTCTAGCAGACTCAGCTAGCAAAGCTATAGACCCTAATCCTAACGGAAGCCCTAAATTCCTGCAGGCAAGTAAACTTGTAGTAGCCATCAGAACGAGCTGCTTAAAACTTGGTGAAGGAGGGTTTTTGTTTGGATGTAGCTGCATTTGTCTAAAAACGACATTGATTTTTCTAGTAACTTCCAAGATGCTTTGTTGAAAATCAGCTCTATGCAGGGTCATATAGTGGGTTAGCACTTCATGATAAGTCTCCTCTGGCACAAAACTTTCGTAAAACGATAGCATCGCTTCAAACACTTGAAAGTCAGGTGCCTCTCCATTTAAACTACTGGCAGACAAGTCGACTAAATGATTGATGAGATCATTATAAAAATATCCCAGAGCTTTTTCTGGATGATTTTGTAAATATCGCAGCAAATAGGCTTTTTGAAGGCTTGGAATATTTTTGCTAGCTAATACGATATGGGGAGAAATGATCTCTCCAAACCCCCTCTTTGGATAATATTTGACGTGCTCTTTAAATGTTAAATAGGCTTGATATTCAGGCTCTTGAGTTGCTTTCTGAAACAAGGGTACTGGTTTTTGAATGACCATTCTTGTGGCTGAATTCCACAAACCCGTTACCACCTTTGTAAAGGAATTCAAAGATAAACTCTCAAGCATTGCCTTCCTCCTGTGATTTTTTTCTGTAACCATGGGGATTTCCCATCTCAGGGGAACCTACTGATTGAACATCCCAAAGATATTACTGAAAGCCAAAATAAATAGAAAAGATTTTAGTGGTAGTTGAAGAGATTTCAAAAGCGAATTTACAAAGCAATAACATTTCGATGACGATTTAAAGAAGTGATCTGATCAAGCTTGCCTTACATACCCTGAAAGAAATAGACTCATTGAGTAGAATTTCTCAAAAAAGTATGTCGCAACAGATTTTTTATCACTGGCCGAAAGATCAGGTTTTTATGCTGCAGAAAAAACAATTGTTTTACAAAAGATCTGCACGAATGATCAAGCGACGAAAAAGATCAATACTCACG
>JAGOLG010000033.1 GCA_017994195.1 Rhabdochlamydiaceae bacterium | reverse complement strand
CTGCAAAATCAGCGCCAGTTGCTTGTAAAGCTCCCTTCCACATTTCGTGTACGGTCTCTGCACTAACGGCTCCTTTTGTCTCTAATGTTTTGGATGAAACATGGAGTAAATGCTGCTTAAGAGAATTGGAATACGCAACAATCGAGCCCAAAAAATAGTTAGAAGCTCCCGGGATCGAAGTCAATTGAGAAGATAAAAATCCACCGGTGCACGATTCAGCGCAGGCCAGAGTTTTTTTATTTTTGATCATCCACTCCTGGATTGCTTCCTCTAAAGTACCGCTGGAGGATTCATAATAGTGAGCGCTGAACTCTTTTTTGAGTTTTTCTTTTCCCTTTTCTAGCTCCTTCAGATCAAAGCCGCGGAGTACAACTGTTAAACTTCCATAGGAAGGATAAATCCCGGCTTCCACTTTCATGTCTCGAAGAAAGGGGTCAACATCATTTTCTCTTAGCATCGAAAAATGAAGGGTTAAGCGATGCCCTTTTTTCTGAGAAGGCAGAAGCGGCAGCACCTCTTGCTCGAACATCGCCTCCATCTCTTGCGGAACTCCAGGAAGCAAAAAGAGCAGCTTATTTCCTTCTTTAAAATAGTACCCTTGTGCGGAACCAATCGGATTCTTAAGAGCAGCTCCTGGCACGGAAAAAAGAGTGCTTGCACATTCATGCGTAATATCATCCAGCGTAGGACCAATTCCGCCGGTGGCAACTACAATCGATGAACGCTTTAGCGCCTCCTCAAGACCCTCTATTAATGGAGCCCGCTCATCCGGAAGCGTAGTCTGTCTAGAGACCACCCAACCTTCTTCATCAAGCCTGCGCCCCAAATAAGCGCCGTTGGTGTTCACCACCATTCCACGCAGTACTTCATTTCCAATGGCTGCAATCTCAATAGACATGGACTTTGATTCCTTGCTCTTTTAACTGTGGATGGTTTGCAATCCACGCAAAACATTCTTTGCCAAGACGGATAGGCGAAGAGACCTTTTGTCCATCCCAAATAAACGTTGTAGGAACAGAAAAAGCTCTTAGCCACTTTAATAATTTTGCAAATAAAGCGCTATTTGGAAACTGCGTCTCATCCGATGTTTTTGTATAAGTTCCACCGGAGCCATCGAAAAAAATCTGAGGGAATGCGAACTGAAGTCCCCAGTATATGCTCTCAGGGCTCATCACCATTGGATGGATTTTATGATCTATTTTCGATGCAAAGAAACGATGGTGCTGAAGTTGCATCACAGGCCTCACAAGCTTGGCCATCCATCTGCCCGGTTGAATCTCGTCTGCATACAAAGCATCTGGATCAACTGTTGCAACAGAGGAGAAGATTTTACGATCTATCTCTGGAACTTTTCCTTCTTTAAGTGCATAGACATAGTTCTCATAAGATTTTAAAAAATCCTCCTGTGAAATACTCAGCTGATCGATCGGAGCAATTGAACTGACATTATAAAATTCCAAAGGATTGAGCGACTGCAGACACGCCTTCATCTCGCTGCCATCCAAAAGAACCTGCGTCTTGAGCCACTTAGAAACAGAAAACTTTTTAAGAGGGGATTTTGCTTGCAGCATCTTGCTTGCTGGGTTTTTTCCAGCTTTTTAATAGAAGTGTGATAATTCCAAAAAAGATCGAGCTATCGGCAACGTTAAAGACGGGGTAAGAATAGCCCCTCAAGATAAAATGGAACATGTCGACCACATGTCCATAGATAAAATAATCCACAATATTTCCGATCCCGCCGGCAATGATCAATACAAGTGGATACCTTTGAGGGTAAGCTTTGGGAGAACGGATCAAATAAATAATCAAGCCTGCGATCACGGCAATCCGCACAAATAAAATAACCTCTTGAATCCCGCCCCCCAGGCCCCAGGCTATGCCTTTATTTGTGACATGGTGGATGCAAAAATCGATTCCATAAGCTTGAAAAACATTAATACCGCCAAAAGGAAAAAAATGAGAGGCAAGCTCATAGGGAGCAATATAGAAATGCGTGAGCGCCTTAGAAATCATATCAACTGTTAAAATACCGATAGCAATCAATAGCATTCGGAATACAGTTTTACCTGTCATTGGATCATTCCTTTCTCGAGCATCTCTTGGGCTTTAACCGTCATTGTCGCGTATGGGATCGCTTCTAGCCGAGCAATAGGAATTTCCTCATTGCTAATGTCGCAGATTCCGTAGGTATTTTCATCGATTTTTTCTAAGGCGCGATCGATCTGCCTTAAAACTTTATATTCTTCATCGGAAACCTGAAGGTTAACATTTCTGTAAAAATCATCCGTCCCTTCATCAGCTTGATGTTGGGAATATCCTTTTGATTCTTCAGGGGTTTTTACTTCTTCATTTACGTGCTTCACGATTTGGGAGAAATGAGACCTAAGCTCAAGTAATCTTTTACGAAACTTTTCAATATCAGCTTTTTTGAGTGGCATGCTCGCCTTCCTTCGTTAACTCTTGTTCTTCTTCAGAGATGCTTTGAATCTCATCTATAAGTTCATCCATAATCTTAAAGCGGCGATAAACGCAAGCAAAACGTATGTAAGCAATTGTATCCAGTTCTTTAAGATGCTTCATTACAATTTCACCGAGCTCGGTCGTATCTATCTCACGAACCTGCCTTTCCATTAAATCAGCGGTGATCTGAGAAGCCAGCGTCAATACTTGATCATGGCTAATCCTAGTATGACGACAAGCAGAATCAAGACCTCTTATTAACTTATCTTGATGGAAATCTTCATAGCGGCCATCTCTTTTATGCACTTGAATCGTCAAATCAACCGTCTCAAATGTTGTAAATCGTTTTTGACAATTCAAACACTCTCTTCTACGACGAATTGCATTTTGTTCAACAGCATTACGAGAATCGGTTACTTTAGAATCAAAATGATTACAAAATGGGCAGTGCATAAAAACCTAGCCTTCAACTCTTACATAAGAGTTCCATGTGCCCGTTTTAAAGGGCTTAAGCATTTTTTCAAAGCAAAAACCATTTTTCGATTGCTTTAAGGCAAATACTTTACCAAAGAAAACCTATGAACTGCAAGGAGTTATTTTGCACGATTGAAAAAATCCTTAGCATACTATGACTTTGTGAAGAAATATTTATTCTTGTCGATCTTCACTTTTTCATTTATGACACTAGGGCATGTCGTCAATTGTAGATTTCGTCGATTTTTGGGATTATTTTGACCTATTTTCGATTCAAAAGAACCCAAAAATCAACAGAAACTATAATTAACGACACGCCTAAATAAGGATTAATAAAAATGATATTGAAGATTTTTTTTGGGTTTTTACTGGTTTTCTCTCTAGAAACCTCTTTTGCTCAGGATTTAACAGCGGATAAAAGCAAAATAGAACAGATCATCGGAGTGAAAGGGGCTTGGTTTCAAGAAGAAGGAGTTTTAAAGTTCACTTTTCCTCGAACCGATGTGAAAGTAGTCGTCGATGAATGGCCGCTCCCTCCTTTCATGGGTTTAGCATCCTGGATTTCTTTTATGAATATGGACGATTCCTTAATGATCATGGGAGACTTATTACTTTTTGAAGATGAAGTGAATTCAGTGATGAAAATAGCAACAACCAATGGATTATCCGTAACAGCGCTTCATAATCACTTCTTTTTTGATCATCCCAAAGTCTTTTTTATGCATATCGTTGGAAAAGGGGATTCTGAAACACTTGCCACTGCTGCAAAACGCTCTTTTGATCAAATCAAATCGATTCGAACAAAAAACCCTTCCCCTGTTGATGGTTTTACAGGAAGGTCTATCTCTTCTAAAAACTCGATTAATAAAGAGATGATTCAAAATATCCTAGGAGTGGATTGTCAAGAACAAGATGGAATGGTTAAGGCAGTTATTGAAAAAACCATCCAAAAGACCGTCATGATTAGTAAAAATATGGGGGCTAATAGTTGGGCAGCTTTTGGAGGAACGGAAAACCTAGCCGTTGTAGATGGAGACATAGCCGTCTTTGAAGATGAATTGCAAGACGTCTTGAAAACTTTGCAGAATGCCAATATCAATATTGTAGCAATCCATAATCATATGACTCATGAAGAGCCCAGAGTGCTCTTCCTTCATTTTTGGGGTAAAGGAAATGCGAAAGACCTTGCAAAAGGAATAAAAGCGGCTTTATCGATCATTGGGTCGTAAGAAACATTTTTTTGCATATTTTTGCTTGTATCGATATAGATCAGAATTGTGGAAAAGAAAGTCATTATTGTAACCGGAGCGTGCGGACGGATTGGCTCAAACGTTATGCGGAAGCTGGAAACAGAGTTTCGGGTTGTTGGATTTGACCTCCCCCAGGCTATACAAGCAACTAAAAATGAGAACCTTGTCCCAGTTGATTTAGGATCAGATGAGAGCATTCAGCAAGCGTTTAAACATGTTCGCAATTTATATGGAAATAAGATTGCATCGGTCATCCATCTGGCAGCATACTATAGTTTTTCGGATCAAAACTACGACAATTATCAGCGAATTACCGTTCGTGGAACCGAGCGGCTGCTAAAAGCTCTGAGCGAGTTTGAAGTAGAGCAATTTATTTTCTCCAGCACGATGCTGGTGCACGCTCCTTGCAGACCAGGAGAGAAAATCAATGAAAAAAGCCCGATCGTCGCAAAGTGGGCTTATCCTCGCTCAAAAGTCGCCTCAGAAAAACTGATCCATGAACTGCATGGGGACATTTCTGCTGTGATCTTGCGTATTGCAGGCGTTTACGATGATGAGTGCCACTCAATCCCCATTTCCAATCAAATTAAACGCATCTATGAAAAACAACTCGAGGCACATCTTTTTGCAGGCGATATTCACAGCGGAGCATCCTTTCTGCATATGAATGACTTAATTTCCGCGATCAACCTAAGTGTCCAAAAACGAAATCAGTTGCCAAAGGAGCTTGTTCTTTTGCTTGGCGAGTCAAAAACACTGAGTTATGACGCTTTGCAAAGAGAAATCAGCCGCCTTCTATTTGGAAAGGAATTAAAAACATTTTCCATTCCAAAACCGATTGCCAAATTTGGTTCTTATATTGAAAACCATCTCCCCTTCATACCGACTCCATTCATTAAACCTTGGATGATCGATTTTGCAGACGATAATTATGTCCTCGACACCTCGCTTGCAAAGCAGGTTTTGGGATGGGAAGCAAAACATTCTTTAGAATCTGCACTCCCGATCATGATAGAAGCTCTTAAAAAAGATCCAAAAGAGTGGTATAAGACCAATGGCCTTAAATAACTTTCATAAAACGCGATTGATTGACAATGACATTGCAACAAAAAAAGCGATTGCAATCGAAGAAATCAAATAACCGATAAGAACAAAAATACCATCATCTTCTAATATTCCCAACCCGATAAAAAATATAGACCAGGCAACCGACAAGTTTGTAAAGGGAATGGGTAATGGAAGAGCTAGGCACAGCCCCAAGATAAAAATAAGCAATCCATTGATGATGTGTAATGCAGGATAATGACAGAGCGAAGGAAGTCTGGGATGAACCCAACGCTTTATTTTTTTCACAAGCCAAAGGGTTTTCCTTGTGATTTTTTGCATCGTATGTGGTTTGATTTTCTTTTCTAGAAAATGTTTCGGCAGCCAAAGACGTTTCCCAAATGCCATTCTTAGACCGATAAAGGCAATGATAAGCCCAAAAGGAATCGACAATCCTGGAATCTGAAGAGGTTGGCAAAAGGGAAGGCTCAAAAAAAGAAGAATCAAAGATTGTCCTTTTCCAGATAGAGTATGTAAGATTTCTTGCACCGTAATAGATGCTTTTTCAGTCCTTTGTTTTAAAATTAAAATCCTCTTCTCCAAAGTTAAATAAGTTTCAGTTTTTCTCATGACTTCCTTTTTGCAAGAGATATCAAATGCAGCAATCAAGGTCAATTTATCTATTCTTAGAAAATGGAGAGTTTGATAAGTCAATTAACATGGAACCAATCCCGATTAATGCGATCCCTGAGCCCTGGAAATATAATCCATCCAAATGGAGCCAGCGATTGACGATTGTATTTATTGCTGCGATTGCAACTCTCATCGCAATTTACATGGGCCTTTATCAGTGGCGGCTCATTGATACTGTCTGGGATCCCATTTTTAAAGACCAATCAATGAAAGTTCTCGACTCCGACGTCTCGCATCAAATCACTTCCTGGATCCACATCCCCGACTCGATTTTAGGAGCGCTAGCCTATCTTGGAGATGTCATTTTTGCCTTAGCCGGTTCCACTAGACGCTGGTATGACCGTCCTTGGCTTGTGATCCTTTTCGGCCTTGATGTGATCCCCCTCGGCGTTGTGAGTGCTATCTTAATCTTCCTGCAAGGCACTGTCGTAGGATCTTGGTGTTTTCTTTGCCTTATCACTGGTGTGATCTCACTTTTACTTATTCTATTTGCTTATGACGAAGTGTGGACAAGTTGTATTTTCCTAAGGCGTGTTTGGAAACGAAGCGGACAGTTTTCTGTTTTTTGGAATACCTTTTGGGGCAGGCCTTCTTTGATTGCACAAGAGGTGGCAAGTGAAATGGCCCAAAAAAGAAATAAAAATAGGAGCGCAAATGTGGGCCCGCGTTATTGAATTCATGCTAGCCTGCTGGCTGGCTATTTCTCCGTTTATCTTTGCTTATCCTGATGAAGCAATTTTCTTTTGGGTGAGCGATTTTGGATGCAGCGTAGCAATCGCTTTTTTTGCCTTTATTAGTTTTTATGACCCTCTTAAAAAGATGCACCTATGCAACTTATTCGCCGCCTTTTATCTAATTGCTTTAGGTTTTTGCTCTAAGGAAAGCTTTCTTCATTATGCACTGCAAAATTATATAGTGCTGGGCATCCTGCTATTGATGCTCGCTATTATCCCCACCGATGCAAGTCAGCAGCCCAAACCCTGGCGCGATTTCTATAACGAGCTGTAGAAAACATCTCTTCCTTCACAATAATTAAGGTCCCTGCAGGATTGTAAAAGGAAGGTTGAAAAATAATAAAAATAAATATAGAGTTTCGTTTAAAAAAGCTACCTTTTGTCACAAATAGCCATTCTATGAACCTTGTGCGCCAACTCGTCCTGTATTGTCTATTTGTGGGGACAACTTTCCTTTATGCAAAAGAATCGTCCTATGGGATTAGCGGAAACCCCGGCGCTGTCAACATTCTGACTGGCACTGGAGAGCTTGGCAAACTACTACAGATCCCAGAAAGCTCAGGAGTTCGACTGGGCGGTGTTTGGTTGGGCGATTATAATGCTCTCCTGTGCGGCGGCGATGGAACGCATCATAACAGACGTTGGACAGGCAACAGCTCATTTATCCTTGATCTATCCGTAGACTTACAAAAAGCTATGGGGTGGAAAAACGCTTTTTTTGGAACAGAGTTTCTGCAATTTAATGGACAACCGACAAATGGCGATGCAGGTGTTGTTCAAGGGTATAACAGCTTACCCGGGTCCCCTCCTCTGAATCGATCAGAACTCTATCAACTATGGCTTCGCCAGACATTTCTGGATGATAAGCTTAGTATCCGTATTGGAAAAACAGTTCCGATTTATCATTTTAACAACGTATCCAAACCAGTTCCAAAAGACGATCCGACAGCTGCAATTCCCTCCGTGACTGGATTGATCTACACACCTATCTTCGTCAACACCACTTTAATAGGAGCCATCGGTGGTTATTACAATTCTGTCTATGGCATTGTGGCAACCATATCTCCTAGCAAGGAAGCCTATGTCAATCTAGGTTTTTTTGATGGGAACTTAGCAAGAGGAGTACAAACAGGTCTCATGGGCCCACATTTTAATGGCTATTATTTCTCTATCACTGAAGCAGGATACGGATGGACCGGTCCTAAACCCGGCATCGCAGCAATTGGGGGTTGGTATCAAAGCGGGCTTCTAAAGTCTGGTACCCAGAAACAAAATGGCACGGGTGGAATCTATGGTTTTGGCTCGCAAGCTCTTTGGACCAAAGAATCTCAACCCACGAACAAAAACATTTCCGGATTTTTTCAATTCGGCTGGAATAATTCTCGAACACTTCCAATGAATCTTTTTGCAGGAATGGGATTAACTGCATTTGCTTTAGTTCATAAACGCCCAAATGATTCTTTTGGTTTCGGAGTAGCCTGGTCACGTCTTAACCGCCATACTTTTGAAAGATATTCAGAATTTATGTTTCAAACCTATTACCAAGCACAGTTATACAGCTCAATCTATTTTCAACCCGTGCTCAGCTACATTCCAAATCCTGGAGCGCATCCAACAAAATCCAATGTTGTGGCTCTGACAGGCAGACTTATCGTTTTATTCTGAGAATATTTTCTTGAGTTTCATTTCAACAAATATTACAGATAGATTTTTGGAGCGAAAATGCTGAAAAAAATAAAAACATCCTCATTACTCATGGCTATACTTTTTGTTTCCTCTCTCATGGGAGAAACATATAGGGTTCCAGCTACATCACAAACTGTAACTCTTGGGCTTTTTACCCTCAATCAGCCACCCGCTGTAAAAATCCAATCGGGCGACATAGTCTCCCTTGAAACATGGAATAGCTGTCTTCATGAAATGGTCTACAATAAAACAACCCCTGCGGATGTTGCAAAATTCTACGTAGCACATGACATTCAGAAAAGACGCGGCATGCATTCGCTAACAGGTCCCGTTTACATCGAAGGAGCTGAGCCTGGAGATGTCTTAGAGATCCGGATTCTCGATATTAAACTCGGTGACTTTGGATATAATTTTTTAAGTCCTACTCAAGGAATTTTATCAGAATTTACGAAGCCAAGAATCAAATATTTCAAATTCAATAAAGACAACAATACGACGGAATTCACAAAAGGAGTCTGCTTACAGCTCAAGCCTTTTCCAGGAATCATTGCAGTAGCGCCTCCTCTTGACTGGCCCGAAGGATGGCCCGTCAATATCAAGAAACCCATTGCACAACCTGTGACAGGAGAGTTTAACTCGGTTCCACCAGGACCTTTCGGAGGAAATTTAGATCAGCCTGAGCTGCAAGTAGGATCGATTCTTTTCGTCCCTGTATTTCAAAAAGGAGCTCTTGTTTGGACTGGCGATTCACACGCAATGCAGAGCAACGGTGAGATTGATATCACAGCCTTGGAGACTTCCTATGAAGGAATTACTATGCAATTTATCGTTAGAAAAGATCTCAAAGCAGAAGGCGTGTTTGACAAAACAAAAAGAAAGGGTGGATGCACATTTAGTTGGCCCATTATTGAAAACTCCACGCACTGGATGATCGTCGGCTTAAATGTCGATCTTTTTGAAGCAATGAAGCTTGCATCCAGAAACGCCATTGATTTTTTAGTGCGCACACAAGGCCTCTCACCCGAAGAGAGCTACCAATTCTTGAGCATGGTCGGTGATTTTGAGATTGCTGAGGCAGTCAATGTCATCAAAAACGTCACAGTGCATATTCCTAAAGCGCCCTTCAATGGAATTGGTAAAAAATCGACTCTTTGTGCTGAAGGTACTTTCCCACTTAACACTGCTAACGATAATATAGACGCTCCTTGCACTCCCCAGGAAGGGATAACACTCGAATAACAATAAATGGTAAAAAGATGAAAAAGATCATGCTGTTTTTTCTCTTACTCACAACAACAGGATTTGCTGAAAATCTCGTGCTCGAAAATCAAACGCCCTATCCGGTTCAAAATCAAAATTCAATAATTGCGATTCAGTGGGCGACCTCTGCAAAAGAAGTGGATGAGTTTAATAAAGCGATCATGCATGGAGTAAAATTAAATCCAGCAACATTTCAAGTTCTTACTCAGCCTGGAAAGGTCAACCTTAGCATTCCTACAAACGCCGAATACTTCAGAGTGCTTATATGGTCAAAAAACCAAGAGAATCCAGATTTTCACACTAACTGGGTTGACATTGTACCGAACAAAACTTACACACTAACAGCAGACCATTTAGTCCCTTCCGTTCTCATGTCTGGTTCAGGATGCTAAACATGCAAGCAATATTATAGCATGCCCTCCTCCGCTTTTGCGGAGCAAAATCGAACCCGGCAGGCACCAATTCGAACCATATCGCTTCTCCCTTGCCAGATCAAGATTCCATTAATTCAATGTACTGCAGTCTATCAAAAGCTTGCGCCAAAGATCAAAGAGTTGAAAGCTCTGGGGATGTCAAATGAGGAAATTGCTTGTAGATTGAAAATCAATAAGAAGACGGTTGGGAAAGCGTTGGTATCCGACTCGTAATCAAACACAAATCCTAGCACTTAATCAAGCTGAGCGCTAAATTGAAAGAAATGTGAGGAAACTATGTTAACTGAAATAAGCTCAGCAGCAGCAGCTTTAAAGGCTACAATCGGTATAGTTAGCACTCTATCTGAAACATTTAAAAAGCTTGGAAAAATAGCTAAGAAATCAGAGTTTATAGAAATTCAAGAAAAACTACTCGCGGTTAAGGCACAACTTTTAGAACATAGAGAGAAACTACAGGGTATTGAACAAGAAAACCAAGAGTTAAAACATAAGCTCAAATTATCAGAGGAGTTAAATTTTGAGTCGCCATATTATTGGCTAATAAAAGGCTCAGATAGAGAGGGACCATTTTGCCAACGTTGTTATGACATCGATTCTAAGCCAGTCCGATTAATACCAAATGACCCTGATGAACTTCGATTTTATTGCACAGCGTGTAAAAGTCATTATGAATCGCTTGAGACTACAAGAAAGAGACGAGACAACCTGTTTAATCAATTCGGGCGGTAACGGATATCTAACCAAAAATTAGAGCTAGGCTTACCTCTCTAGTATTTCTCGGATATTTGTGGCTATTTTGAAGTTTACCCCAAGAGCTTCGAAATGAGCTTTTCCGCAATCAGTCTTTAAATTTTCAGTTTCCCGTCGTTTAGAAGTATCATGTGTGCTCTTGGTTTCACGGATAAGATATAGCTTTTCATCCCCCTCAACTGCAACCGCCCAGTCCGGATTATAGTCTCCAAGTGGTGTGGAGACAACGAATTTTCGAGGTAATTTGCAGAAAAATTTGACGCGTTGATTGGAATCAAGACCTTCAGCTACTTGTCGTTCTAACTCTGAATCAAAGGGAACATAGTCGTAGGGAGTGCGGTCGCCCGTGCTTTGTACCTCGTAAAGATTATTCAAGTACCCTACTATCTCTCCGTGTTGAAAAAGTCGCATTTCGTAGTACTGATCCTTAATTTGCTCATACTTGATTCCCTGAGATACTGTTTCATGCAAAGTACGGGTGATCAGCTTGGCAATTTGTGTCATAAAGGCCTGCGGATTGACTAGAAAATCTTGCAATCGCCCGGACTGCTTAAGAATCTCCACAAGCGTCACACGAGTCAGTTCAGTTTCTCTTTGGAGAAAGGCAAGAATATCTGGCAAGGAATAAGAGATCGTAATCATATCAGTTTTGGTATCAAGAACTCGTCCACCCTCTACGCCGGCCTTGTTAATGTCTATTTCTGTTTTATCGATCAGAATCTTAACAGGCTGTATGGAATCCATTTTCTTGATTTTTGCAACGGCATTCCTGATGAGATCTAAGGTTTCGAATTCTACGAAATAGCGAGTTTTTTTAGAAATTTTCTCCCATAAAATTTTAAAGTCTTCGTTAAGCTCGATCTGTTTATTATATATGAGCATTCGGCGCTCTCTTGCATTTACAATACGATCTTTGAAAATATGCCGCTTCATTTCATCAATAATAGCAGAGGACATATCTTGAAGAGACTCGGGCAGTTCCAGCCGAAATCCAGGCTTTTCTGGCGTAAATTTGTCTGTAATACGACCTTGCGGATCGATGTAGCCTTGTTCTGCAAGGAAAGCAAAAATCTTGTTGCTACTAGCGCTATCAAAAAGAGAACTGAAGGTGTTTGTCTCAATTCGTCCAAATTTGACCCCGAGGTCATTTTCTATATCTTCTTGAAGCCCTTTTGCGTAATCCTGAAAAGGCTCGCTTGCTATCACAGTTAATCTGTTAATGGCATCATCATGAATACGCTCGCCCAAATGATTGACTGGCAATCTAAGCCCTCTTCCAAGAGTCTGACGCCGTTCCCTTTCTACACCCATATCGCGTAAAGAACAGATCTGGAAAATATTAGGGTTGTCCCACCCTTCTTTTAAAGCGGAATGCGTAAAAATAAATCGCAGGGGCTCTTCCTGTGAAAGCAAACGCTCCTTGTCTTTCATAATCAGCTTGTAAGTGTCATCATCTGCCTTAGTTGATCCATTGGTGTCTACTATTTGATTCCTTTTGCGATCTGCTGAAAAATAGCCATCGTGGAGCTTTTCAACATCAAAAGGAATTAGACCTGCATATACAGGCCTCTGGGATATCTCTTTGAAGGATTCTTCAAACCACTCCGCAAACTTTCCTTTTTGTGGGATACCCTGATCATCATACAAACGATAGTTTGCAACTTTGTCAACAAAGAAAAGAGATAGTACTTTAATCCCTTTCTCTTTGAGCCTAAATTCTTTCTGGAAATGCTCTTCTATTGTTCGATGGATTTGAGCTTTTAAAAGTTCATCTCTCATCCCCCCTTCTTCCTGCTTTAAAGATAGGATTTTTCCATTAGAAAACTCAACTCGTTCGAGCCCTTTTTCAGCAGAAATATTCGTTACAATATACCCTTCATAGCCAGGTCGGTCTGTATGCGTACTGACATCAGTGCCTTGGTGCAGAGTGATCTTTTTTTCTTTTGAACCATCATTAAAAATTGTCGCCTTAGCATGGGGTGTTCTTGCATCTTTAGTATAACCAATTTTATCAATCCTTAGAAATACGCCATTGAAATTATCCTCTGCCCGCACAGAATCAACCTCTATCCGTTTGACTAGTCGCATATCGTAGGCGCGAATCGGATCAAGCTTGTAGAGCAAGTTATAGGGGGTCAAATGGGTAGCAGAATAACGGAGGCAAAAGAGAGGATTCAAGGTCGTGATCGCCTGTTTAGCTTTATCGGTGTTATCTACGCTTTGAGGTTCATCGATAATCACAATCGGACTTGTGGCCTCAACATAATCCCTTGGTCTTCGCCCAGACATCTTGTCTTGTTCCTGATTGAAAACGTTAAGCTCTTTCTGAAAAGCCTGAATATTAATAATCATGATCTGGATGCTGTTATTCAGCGCAAACTGACGGACTCGGCTTAAATCGCTTGAACTATAGATAAAATGGTCAAATGGAACTTTGTCATAAAGGTTACCAAAATGATCGCGCATTAGCTCAATGGAAGATAACACGCCCTCTCGGACAGGAACAGAGGGAACTACAATTACAAACTTTTTGAATCCATGTTTACGATGCAACTCAAAAATAGTGCGCAAGTACACATAGGTCTTGCCTGTTCCTGTTTCCATTTCTATTGAGAAATGAGGAGTTCCATTACTCTTTTCAATACCTGAAGACTTTGGAAGTCGATTTCGCTCTTGAATAGATCGTAAGTTCTTCAGCAATAAATCATCCCACATTAGGCAGTGATTCCCAACACCAAGATCTTCAAGTAACTCGTTCTTTTTTCGTCCGAAATGAATGTCTAATGACCCTTGCATCGTCATAGGAGGCAACCCTTCGAAAAGATCTATAACCGATTGAATAGCATCGAGCTGATAGGGCAGTTCTGCGTCGAATTGTAATTTCATTCGTTCACCTCCTCAGACCGTCCGGAACACATCTTGATTTCCGCCTGATCCGCGAGAAGAGAATGCATGCATAGCGTTCGCTTTCAGCTGGTCATTGCCTTTGAAAGCATGATCAAGGCAGATAAATCTTTCGGGATCTGTAGCAGCTACAGCTTCGATGAGTTCTCTTGTAATTTCCGATTCCAAGCAGATCATAAGTACTCCATCTCCAATTGAATAGACCGTTTTCCCTGCAAATTCCTGTTTCTCTACTTTTTCGGTAGGTAGATAGCCCGATTTGAGAAGTAATTCGTAGAGAATATCTTCCTGGGAGGCTTTGGGATCGATATGAGGAATATGTCCTTCAAGCTTAAGGACAAGTTCATCTACAGTTATTTGTTGGGTTGGTTCCCATACGTTGAAGTTGGATTTGTCAAGCTTTAGGACCTTGAAACCAAGATCGAAATCTGCTTTAGTTCCTACTTCGTGTTTAATTTTATTAATCGCGCGTTCAATTCGAGCCTTCCCAATGTCGGCTATAGTTTTATAGCCTAAGTTGAATACCTCGGAATTTTGGTCACATGGTTCAGGGAGTTGTATAAGGATAAATTTGCAGTTTTTACTGTTCGTTTTATTAAAGTCGAGCAGAGCATGGGCCGTTGTGCCAGAGCCAGAGAAAAAATCAAGGATAATATCCTCATCATTCTTCAAAATAAACGAAATAAAATATTCAAACAGTCGAGTAGGCTTTGGATTTGTGAAAACCCTCTTGATTTCAGGAAAGAGCTGCTTCAGGTCATAAGCTCCTATTCTTCCGTCTAATTCGATAATGCTCGAAAGCTTTTCTTGGTATTCCGAAGCATAAACTTTTAATTCAATAATTTTTGTCTCATCCTCGCCAAATAATATCCTTCCTTCTTCCAATAATTGCTGCATGGTACCAAAAGGAAATCGATAGCCCATTAGGGGTTCTTTACATGGTTTATGTGTAATAGGATGGATAACGTCATAACGATATCCTTCCTTGCCTGGGTTATGAACACTTTGACTTCCAGTATATACCCCATTTTCATCGATATATTTGTAACGATCTAAAGGCCAAAGCTGGTCTTTATTTTGCTTAAACCAATTACTATAATGGTATTTTAGCTCTTCGGGATTACTATATTTTGAGATCAATTCGGAGCTTACCATTAATAGCTTTTCTTTTACGTCTGAAATATGTGACTGCCAAACGGCATCAATATTGTCTTTGTTCTTGCAGTAAACACATATATATTCATGCTCTGTTGCAATATTTGTTGGGTTATTATCCGTAGAGTTCTTCCAAATGATTGTTCCTAAATGATTTTCTTCTCCGAAAATTTCATCGCACAATTTTCGCAAATTGATTAGCTCATGATTATCAATAGAGATAAAAATCACCCCATCTTCTCGCAAAAGATTTCCAGCTAGATGAAGTCGCGGATACATCATATTCAGCCACTTAGTGTGGAATCGGCCTTCCACAGAAGTATTACTTGAAAATTTTTTTCCCTTATCATCAATCAATCCAGCATAAGCAAGATACGTTTCGAGAGATTCGGCATAGTGATCAGGATAAATGAACTCTTTCCCGGTGTTATAGGGAGGATCAATGTAGATCATCTTGATTTTGTTGTAATAAGACCTTTGAAGAAGCTTGAGCACTTCAAGGTTATCGCCTTCGATAAAGAGATTTTCTGTGATATCGAAATTAATGGATTCTTCTCGACTGGGCTTTAGAGTTGCAAGTGAGGGGTTCTGAATAACCTTCAAGCACTCTTTTTTTCCAGGCCAATCCATTCCATATCGCTCTTTACGGCTTTCAAAGAGGTCACTAAATGTTCCAAGTTCAGCCTTTAATTTTTCATAATCAATCGATTCAACCAAATCGCCTTTTTCATTTATGGATTCAATAAAAACGGAAGGAAAAATAGCTTTTAATTTTTCTTTCTTTTCTGAATTGATATCCATAGATTTTAGGTCTTTTGTGTTGTCCAAAACTGTATCAGTGTTCATAACAAACGCTCTCCGTTATCCCTTTTTTTATTCTTATGTATTTTTTCAAGACGAATTAGATCTCCGATCCACTCCCTAAAGACTTTAGCAAATAAATTCACCTTAAACTTCAAATTGTTTGTTTTCGTTTTCAATTTATTTCGTTCTTCGAAAAATTGTTGTACATTGATGGTTTTAACATGAGAAAACTTGCGATCTACACCATAATCTAGGCAGATTATTATACCCGGGCACAGTGGAAGATGCCATCCTTTAACTTGTTGGCAAAGGTCTTTAGCAGATCCGTGACATAAGGCTAATCTCTGCTCGATGACTTCAACTGAATCACATGTAATACAAATTACGGGCCTTCTCTTTGAAACCCCTTTCTCAATGCCAACCGAAGCGCCATAGGTTGCAAAATGCATAATTTTAACATCTAGTAGGTCACTATTGGGCTTAAATGCCCACTTATGTTGTTTTACCCACGCCGTTAGTCTGTAAATTTGATATAAATTCAATAAACGTCCAATCGCCCAAAGTTTCTTATGAACCTGTTTCAAATGCTTTAAACGCAAAATAAGATCTATAAAACGCCTATGAAGTATTAGTCTTGTGAAAGGTGCATCTGAATCAATGAATTTTTGGTTATGATACATAGCAAATAAGACATCGTAGTACTTTTCTGCTTGTAACCACGTTTCATAGGCAATTACGTTTTCAATCTCATCGGGATGAGTCCACAAAACAGGAAAAGCAACTAAACGATCCCATAAAAGATCCCAGCCAATTAGTTTTAAATGATCTTCAAGAGGATTACAAATCAATTTTCCCACACGATGAAAAGTGTTATTCAGCAATCCCGATGATTTCTCATTTCCGACAAAATTGCTGCTTTTCTGATAAATTTTATTAAGGTTTTCTTTTGAGAAGAACTCATTGGAATACATGCTTTTAAGGATTTCTTTTGAAACTTTTCCAATTTCATCAGCCAGCTTTTCTCTATCAGAAAACGCGGATAAAGAGATGGAGATTCCATTATAAATATCGACTTTCTCCCAAAGTGTTCCCTCTCCAATTCGTTCCAAGAATCCTTCAATTGAAAAACAAGGATCGAATCCGTTTTCAAAAATAGGACTTAAAGAACATAACAAGTCAGAGAGTTGATCATAAATATGTTCTTGCCCCTTTTTGGATATGGGGTAAAAAACATTATCATCAAAAAGAACTAAAGGCGGATTGGAAACTGTTCTATCA
>JAGOLG010000032.1 GCA_017994195.1 Rhabdochlamydiaceae bacterium | reverse complement strand
AGCGCCGACAGACAATACCTGTTGGGCCCTCATCATCGCCGCATCGATAATCCCCTTAAACGCCATGATCAAAACGACCACCATGTACATCGTGCCGATCTTTTTAGGATCAAGCGATGTCAGATACTCCTCCCAGAGCCATCTCCACTTTTTGTAATAAAAGAGAAGCCCGATCACCAAAAGAGTTCCTGCAAGGGCCATCAAATTAGCCCCGGTGACAATCGGATCGTGTTTAAAAGCTTCTAACGTAAGTCTTCCGAACATAGTTATTCCATCGGCATCATGTATTTCATAATAATTGCATCAAACAGATCTTCCTTCTGCAGAAGGTACGAGGTTGCAGGATAACCTTTAGTTGGGGCAGCTAGCTGATCATAGCTCGCTTGATTAAGAACCTCTGGCGACGCCTTTGCCTTTTGCACCCATGCGTCAAACTCATCTTTCGAACAAGACTTAGCTTGGAAATTCATCCATGAAAACCCTACTCCGCTTAGGTTGGCAGAAGAGCCCGTAAAAGTCCCCTCTTCATGCGCAATCAAATGGAGCTGTGAGCGCATTGCCGGCATCGCATAGATCTGGCCCCCTAGCTGCGGAATCCAAAACGAATTCATCGGAGCATCGGCAGTCACTTCAAAATTAAGAGGTGTTTCTTTGGGAAACTGCAGCAAATTCACAGAAGCAATTTTATGATCCGGATAAAGAAAAAGCCACTTCCACTGCAGCGCAACCACCTGAATCCTCAGAGGTGTCACGGAAGAAGAAAGAGGCCTAAACGGACTTAATTCATAACAACTTTTCCATGTAATGACAGATAAGATTCCAATGATCACGCAAGGGATGAACCACCAGATGAATTCCGCTACGTTATTATTTTCCCAGTTAGGATCGTATTTAGCCTTCTTGTTCCCGGCCCTATAGTGCCAAGCCACCCAGATCGTCACAAAAAAAACAGGAATAATAACGATCATCATAAGCAGCGTTGAAATCACCAAAAGACGTTTTTCCTTAATTGCGATCTCGCCCATTGGAACCATGACAGAAATGGTTCCGATGTCCATTTGAAAAAGTCCAATAATGCCAGCTACTGCCAAAACTAAAATGAGTAATATTTTAATTTTTTTTCCCATCTTTTCAGCTTTTTACATGAAAGTCCGATTCGATGTCCAGCCCTCATTTAAAATTTCTTTTTTCACTCATCGGTGTTAACGATTGTTTTTTTGCTCTTTTTGTACTAAACTATCCCCAGTATGTTGGGCATTATCAATAAATTAACAGACCTCCTGAATGACGGATCTATTTACCGGTTCTGCGCGCTTGCAGGATCTGGCTTGCTTTTGATCCAAATGATCATGGGGTTTATAGGTAGCGACGCCGAGCACGATCAGGACTTTTTTGAGGACGGCAAATTTAAGTGGATGTCCAAGCAAGCATTTACTGGTTTTATCATGATGTTTGGTTGGGTAGGCCTTACTTGCACCCAGCAGTTTTTTCTCTCCCCCATTTCCTCACTCCTTTTTGCTACAGGCGCTGGCATCGTCGCATCCCTGATCTCTTCGTATATTTTTCACGTGGCACGAAAAGCCCATAGTCCCGGGACCGTTTTTAAAATTGAGGAAGCCGTTGGAAAAGAAGCTCTCGTCTACCACCGTATTCCCAAAGGCGGCACCGGAAAAATTTCAATTTCTCTTCACGATTTAACGCATGAAATCGACGCTTTCTGTGAAGAAGAAGTTCCTTCCTTTGTTTCAGTTCAAATCATTAAACAAATGGATGACAAAACTGTTGCTGTCGTCCCATTAAAGTAGGTTTCCATGAGTCATTTAAGTACAACTGTTGTTTTCTTTCTGATCTTTGTCTTTGCGACGATCCTTTTTCTAGCAAGGCTTTATAAAAGATGCCCCTCGAATAAAATCCTTGTCGTTTATGGACGCGTTGGCGGCAGCAAGACCGTGCAGTGCTACCACGGAGGCGGAACCTTTGTATGGCCTCTCATCCAAGGATGTACCTTTTTAGATCTGACTCCCCGCACCATCCATATCCCTCTTAAAGGGGCGCTTTCACATCAAAACATCCGTGTCAACGTTCCAAGTACGTTCACAGTGGCTCTTGGAATTGTTCCTGAAATCATGAACAACGCTGCCGTGCGCCTTTTGGATCTCGACTATAAAGCGATTGAAATGATGGCAACTGAAATCATCATCGGGCAGCTCCGCCTAACTGTCGCCTCCCTACGGATCGAAGAGATCAACCAAGACCGTGAAAAGTTTTTAGAGATGATCAAGAAAAACGTCGAGCTCGAGCTCCATAAAATCGGTCTCACCCTCCTAAACGTCAACATTACCGACATCACCGATGAATCCGAATACATCGACAGCATCGGTAAAAAAGCATCAGCTACCGCTGTCAATCAAGCTAAAGTTGATGTTGCCGAACAAGAAAAGCAAGGCGATATTGGTAAGTCTCTTGCAGAAAGAGACCGCAGAGTCTCCGTTGCCTCTTACAACGCAGAAGCCGTTAAAGGGGAAAACGATTCTAAAGCGCAAATTGCTCTTACTAATGCAATACTTGCAGAGAAAGAAGCAGAAGCAGCTCAAAGAAGCCAGGTAGCAAAACAAAACTCTGAAGCGCAGATCCAAAAAGCAAGAGCCCTTGCCCAAACCGAGTTCTTAGCCGCAGATCAAATCGTCCCAGAAGAAATTAGAAAGAAAAAGATCCAAATTGAAGCGGAAGCCGAAGCTCTTCGCAATGTTGTGATTGCTCGCGGTGAAGCTGAAGCTATCTTATCAATTAAGCAAGCAGAAGCAGAAGGGATCCAAAAACTTTTAGATGCAAAAGCCAAAGGATATAAGCAGCTTGTCGAAGCCTGCGGCGATGATGCAAAAAGCGCCTCAACCATGCTCCTCATTGAAAAACTCGAAGAGCTTGTCAAACTCCAAGTCGAAGCAATTAAAAACATCAAGATCGACAAAATCACTGTTTGGGATAGCGGAAGCCACGCTTCAGATCCTTCTAAAGGATCGGCTACCTCTAACTTTATGAGTCAAATGATCAAATCGCTTCCTGCTTTGCATGACGTTGCTTCTATGGCAGGGCTAGAGCTCCCTCAATACTTAGGTCGAGTGACACCTGAGACGATTGCAGAAGAAGTGACTAAATCGAAAACGACTCTTTAGAAAGCAGGGCCCTGTGCCCTGCTTTTTAGTTTTTTATGTCGTGCCTAAAATTTACTGCATCTGTATACTTTGCTCTTTAAATTCAAGACTTCCACTTATTAAGGAGAGAAAATATGTTAGGCGCTGTAGGTCAATCGTCCATTAGCAGGGTCAATTTAGATGAAAACTCTAATTTGAATAAGTATAGATTTTTGATAGGAGGATTATTAAATGACCTGTTTCCTACAGTTTCTAAACGACTCTACGCAACACTTAATAACCCTCAACTTAAAGATGAAAAAGTTAGGGAATTTCTTGAACTCCAGAAACTAAATATCAGACCTTTGCTCAGCGCTTCTTTCGTTTTCTTTATTACTCGAAACGATTCTTTGCAAAAGTCCCTTAAGATTTGTTTATCGCAATCTGAAACAGTCTCTAAAATAGCGCTCCCTTTCTTAGATAAGATAGCAGCTTCTATTCCAGCTCCTCTAAAACAATCACAGATTGTTTTTTTAGCGCCTGTGATTGTCAAATGCTTTCAGATTGCCCTTGCAAAAGTTGATCCTAAAAAAAAGAACCCCATTCTTTCTACACTCAGTACTGGAGCTGACAAAGCTGCAAGAGGGCTTGGTTTTCTATGGAACCTCCGCTTTTCCATTTTATCTATAGGGAGATCAGCTCAGCCTTCTGTTACTCTCATCATACAGATCGCTACGGTGATTTTTGATAAAAAAATTGTACCAATAGCAGAAAAAAAGATATATGAATTTGGATATAGAGGGGATATCCCATACGGTAAGGCAGTTTCTACTTTGGTACAATTGCCTCTACTACTTTTTTGGAATTTTTCAACTGTATTCAATAGTGCACTTCATTCAGGCCTTACGAACATGTATGATGATCTATTTGGTTCTTCGTACGATTTAAGCTATTTGAAAAGATTATATCAAGGCGCATTAGCCGACAGTATTAAACATGCTCTGATTCACGAAAAGATTGATAAATACTTAGCATCACGGATTCCTCTCAAAGGAAATAACCAATCTTGGTTTAGTTAAGACATGAAAGCCCTTGCGATGACAGGTTTTGGATCATCGGACACTTTTAGGCTCATCGATACGCAGGTTCCGATCCCTCAAGAAAACCAAGTCCGGATCCGTATCAAAGCCGCTGGATTTAATCCTGTCGACTGGAAAATCCGGGAAGGCTGGTATAAAGATTACGGAAGCGATGACAAGCAAATCCTAGGCTGCGACTGCAGCGGAATCATCGATGCAGTAGGGCCTCATGTCAAAGAGTTTAACGTTGGTGATGAAGTCTATGCAATGACATTTCTCCGTAGCTCTAATGGAAGCTACGCTGAATATTCTTGTGTCCCTATTGAACTCGTCTATAAAAAACCTTCTCACCTTACATTTGAAGAAGCGGCGGCAGTCCCCCTAGCCGCTATGACGGCGCTGCGGGCAACAAGCGCCGGTATTCCTTTCAGAAAAGAAGATGCTGTATTGATTGTCGGAGTGGGCGGCGGTGTGGGCTCCTTTGCTATTCAGTGCATTCAGGGAGCAGGTGTAGAAAAGATCTTCACGGTTGCCAAAAATGAAAGCAGTGCAGACTACCTTGTTAAACATCTTGGAATCCCCCGCAGCCATATCGTGCTCTATCAAGGTGTTTCGTTTGAAGAGTTGAAAAAACAGCTTCTTGCATTGAATGGAGGACGTTTTTTTAATGCCACCATCGATCTCGTTGGAAAAGAAATGAAAAAACTCTGCTTAGATCTCACGGGATATTCCGGGCATTTTTCGACTATCGTACCCGAAAAAGATTTCAACTATCCTACCTGGAATGAAAATGCAACTCCCCGTATGAGAAATGCCTCGTTGTTGCAAGTCATGGTCGGCGCCGAGCTAGCATCGCTTGATCGATCCGACTGGAAAATCTATCAGCAGCATTTTAAACAAATCTCTAACTTGAAAGTTCCTCATATCCAAGTCGTAGGTTCACTTTCTGTCCAGACAGTCCAAAAAGCCCATGCTCTTTTAGAAGATGGGAGCGTAAAAGGCAAACTCGTGATGATTATATAATGAAAAAAACTTCTTCCAATCTTTTGGATTGGAAGAAGTTATTGTGATCAAACGTCTTAGAAAACGTAGAGAAAAGCAATTGCGCTGTTCGCAAACACATTGTGTCTTGCTCTTAAGAATCTATGATCATAGTTATAAGGATAAACCTTTCCTTGGATCATAAAGTGTTTTGAGAACTGATAATCTAGTCCTGTGAAAACTCCAGCAGACCATTGCTTATGTGAATGTTCTCCAAATTGTCCAAGACCCATTGCTCCCATTGAGAAGAAGAAATTGTCTTGAATACGGCTTCTAAAACCTAAATGACCAAGCACTGTGCCAAAGTTATCATCATGATTATGAAAGAAGTTGCCACCGATGTCAAAAGTTACGCAATTATTTGTGTAACCGATTTGTGCAACAGCTCCTGCAAGAGTTGTTAAACTAAAACCAACAGTGCCACCACCTGGAAGACGGTTTGGATCTACTGGTTTTTGTTGATTTGAATTTGATTTCATTTGACCATCAGCCAACAAAGTTGTCATACTCATTAACAACCCAGCTGCAACGATTCCGAATTTTTTTAGCATGGTTTAAACTCCTAATAGTTTTTGCTTTTCATCCGCCGTCTCGAGACAGCGAATCTCTTTATGAGATAAAAAAGGATTATAGTAGAAAAAAGAATTTTAACACAAATGCAATTCATCTTTTTTTAAAAAGCACTGCGCAATTTGCGGATCAGCGCCTGCAATCTTTTATGAAAAGGGTCTGATGTTTTTCTATAGAGAGCCAGCATTCTATAAGGTGAAGGTGCGGGCTGCCAAGAAACAGGATAAAGAGAAGCTTTCTGCGCTAAAAAATCAGGAAGAAACCCGATCTCTTTTGAGTTGGAGCAAATATCTGCGATAAGTGACCAGCTTGGAATACGCGCTTTAATCGGGATGGCATTTGAGTGCATCTCTTTCCAGCGCTCTTGTAAAAGGAGCACTTCCATTTGATCTTCCGGAAGAAGAACGGGGCCTGAAGAAGCATTTTTTTGAGATGAATAGAGTTGATATTTTCCTTTTCCAATCTCGGCAATCTCGACACCTTTCCAAGGAGCATTATCAAGAACTAGCGCTAAATCTGCCTCGCCTTTTAAAACGGCTCCATAAGCAAGGTCTGGTCGTATTAATGTCAAATCAATGAGCTGAGTGGGCAGAAGCGCAGAGATAGCCACCCGAGCAATCGCATGCGTTGTTGCAAGGCGTATAGGCTCTAGTTCTCCGGGTAGAGCCGTTTTTTGTAAGCTATTGAGCCACGATTCAGCACGTGGAAGAAGCAATTTTCCTTCAGCTGTGAGGCAAAACTGCCTTCTCTCATGCGTGCAAAGCTGTTTTTCAAACGCGGTTTCAACGCGCTGGATTGCTGTGCTAGCTGCGCTCTGGCTTAAATGGTGGAGCTCTGCTGCCTTCCCTAGATTTTTTAGGCGGGCTGCAGTAATGAACAGCTCCAGGTCGGCGATGCGTAAATTTTTAAGTGAATTTTTCATATGAGCCTATCCCAGTATTAAGAAGATGCGCTTTTTCATAGATTTGAGTGCCGCTTCTTGGCCTACATATTCAAGTATAGTCTTCGAAACGGCACTCAAATTTATGAAAAAATGACTCATCGATTTTTTCGATTTATGTCTTCGATTATATTGACAATACAAATAGTTTGCAAAGAGATTATAATTTCGTTATCTAGTAAGAAAAGAGGTTATATGAGTTACATTCTTAGGTTTTTTCAATGGATCTGTAAGTTCAATTTTGGAAATTTCGAAAAAGAGGAATTTAAAAAGTTTCTTCGGATGGGGCTTATTTTTGCGCTCATTATCGGAGTCTATTGGACGCTTAGGCCTTTAAAGGATGCAATCTTCATCCAGCTCGTCGATAAACTCCATCTTCCTTATGCAAAAACCGTTTCGGTGATCGCCCTTCTTCCACTCGTGATGTTCTACACTAAACTTCTAGAGAAAAACTCCAGGGAGAAAATGCTCAAAATCCTCCCGGCTTTTTACGGGGTCACTGTATTAGTCTTCAGCGTCCTAATGTATATTGCTCAAGCCCCTGCCGATGTCATAGAAGCTCGCTCAACCCTCTCTTTCCTTGCTACCCGCGGCTTAGGATATTTATGGTATCTCTTTGTTGAAAGCTTTGGTTCGCTTGTTGTCGCTCTCTTTTGGGCATTCTCTGCAGACACCACAGATCCTACTTCAGCTAAAAGAGGCTTTCCTCTGGTTGTTGCAATTGGACAAATGGGCGGCATTATATTCCCCTATACTGTAGGAGGGCTTCCTCACCGTTTGGGGCTTACAACAGATACGCTTTCAATGGTTTTCCTAGGAGTGTTGATTCTTTTGATCATCCCCGTTGTCAGATATTTCTTACGCGCAACCCCTTCTCACTTACTGAAATCTTTCGAAGGAAAGAACGAAAAGCAAGCAGAGAAAGAACAAGAGCCCGGCTTCTTGGAAGGCTTGAAGCTGATGCTCAAACATAAATACCTGCTCGGAATCTTCGCAGCAAATTTCATCTACGAAGTCGTGGTCACTATTTTTGATTTCAACTTTAAAGTGGCTGCTGGAGATCAGTTCACAGGCGTGGCTTTAAGCCACTATTTAAGCTTGTATGGCTCAAGCGTTAACATTGTTTCCTTGGGATGTTTGCTTCTCGGTATCAGCAACGTCACACGCTTCTTAGGTGTCGGCGTAGCTCTTGCTGCAATGCCGGTCATTGTAGGTCTTGCTCTATTTGGGTTCCTATCAATGGATAGCTTATCGTTCCTCTTTTATCTCATGGTTGGATCTAAAGCGATTAACTACGCCCTCAATGGTCCTGCTTTGAAACAGCTCTATATCCCCACAACGCCGGATGTGAAGTTTAAAGCCCAAGCATGGATCGAAACCTTTGGATCCCGCGCTTCTAAAGAAGCAGGTTCTCTTTTCAACATGCTGCTTGCTCCTTTACAAAAAGCGTTTGGACAAGTTGTGGGCCGCGGCCATTACCTGATGCTGAGTGGAATATTCGGATTCCCGCTGCTTGCCCTCTGGTTTGTCACAGCGATTTACTTAGGACGCACTTTCAAGAAAGCTATCCATGAGAAGAAAGTGGTGTGCTAAGATAACTTATGGCAAAAAAAATCTACCGTTGGCTTGGACTAACGACTCTGATTCCGGCACAAGGGATGATTTTTATGGATCAGACGATCCTTCCAGTTGCACTTCCCTCCATCCAGCATGAATTAGGTGGTGGGGATGTTGCACTTCAATGGAGTGTGAACTCTTATCTTCTTTTAACAGCCATGCTCGCCATAACAGGTGGAAAAATTGGTGATCGATTGGGACATCGATTTACTTTGATGCTTGGAATCATTATTTTTATTCTTTCATCGTTTCTTTGCGGCATCAGTCCTAGTATAGAGTTCCTGATCGGAGCACGCGCGCTGCAAGGACTGGGGGCAGCTCTATTGATACCGTCCAACATTGCTCTTTTTGCTGCTTTATTTCCTCCTAATAAAAGAGGAGGCATTATGGGCCTTAATGCTAGCATTGGCTCGGTCTTTATGATTCTAGGCCCTTTGATTGGGGGCTATCTGACAGAGTCATTCTCATGGAGGTGGATCTTTTGGATCAATCTACCTCTTGCAACAATTGAGCTCATCTTGGCAGGTGTATTTTTACCCAAAACACCTCGGGTTCATAGCAAAATTGATCTCCGGGGATTCATTTATTTTGCCATCTGTTCTGCAAGCCTCATTATTTACTTCATGCAGGGTTCTAACTGGGGGTGGCTTTCACAGAAAACTCTCATCTGTGCTGTGCTCTTTTTGATCTCCCTTGTTTTATTGATTCGCCGTGAAAAAAAACTCGAACACCCCTTTCTCGAATTAGCTCTCTTCAAGCGTCCTGTATTTGCAGCTATCAATGTAAGCATCTTCATCATCAGTTTCATCTTAATGATCAATGTCTTTAGAGCCATCTACTTTCAAGAAGCTCTTAATTACTCTCCTACACAAGCAGGATTCATTACTTTTTTCGCATGCCTCCCCGTTCTGTTTATTGCACCCATTGGAGGATATCTTTCAGACCGAATCAGCCCTAAACTGCCGATCGCAATAGGATATGTCATGATCATTTTTTCTTTTCTCTGGCTGGCTTGGTTTAGCACGCCCTCCCTTCCTAGTTTGCTTTTTGCTCTTGTCTTTTTCGGGACTGGAATACCTCTGATTTTTACACCCTCTTACTCTACAGCTATGCAAGCAGTCCCACCTCAAAAAATAGGGGTAGCAATGGGTATTCTTTCAACAATTCGAACTTTTGCTGCAACAATGGGTGTTGCCTTGATCGGTTTATTTCTTCATATGTCGCAAGCTCGATATATTAGGAAGCTTCCGGACTCTGCAGAGCGCGAAAAACTGGCTGAAATTGCCAGCTTCTCTGATGTGAACTATGTATTGGCTTTTTGTCTAATGATTGCTTTCGCATTTTCATTTTTTCTCCATCGCCGAAAATCGACTCATCATCTTCCTCCCTCTTCTGCTGAAGGATGGGATTGATTTCTAGCGAATATTGGTCATGATCCGTTCAACTTCTGCCTGAGGATCGCTTTGTACGGCTTCGCTATAAGAAATGCGGCCTACATCAATTTGAACCGCTTTACCGCTAGGTAAAAATCCATAATTGTTATGCAGCGTTTGAATACGATCTGTGATGCCTTTACTTGCCCGTATTGTGAAAAGCTCTCTGACCCGGTCATAAGCTTCGTTCAAGGCGCCTCTGTCATTTGCAACGGCTGCTAAATGAACACCCGCAAGCTCAACTTTTCTCTGAAGCACAAAAGGCACGTCTTTTAGATTGACTAGGTAATGCAATCCATCCCTATCCATAATATCAACCGATTGATCAAGCGCAGTAAAATGGTTTAAGTGGACATAAACAAGACCTGCTTCCTCTTTCATATCTTTAAAAGCCATTGCATGCCTGTTAAAAAGTTTGAGGAGCCTTTCCTTTCTTTTGAAATAAGCATGGGAAAACCACTTCATGGTGCAGAAAAATTTCAGTTTCTTAATGTCATGAAACCAGCTTTCTTTCATCCGAGAACGTGGGTTGAAAAATTTTAATACATACTGATGATCAGCGCTTTCATAAGCCGTCATCTGTTTGCCAAGCCCCAAAAAAGCAAATGGCTGGTTTAAAATTTTTTGAATCTCTTCTTTATTTTGACTTAAGTCAACCTCTACTGCGGCTTCTTGGACAAGAGAACAGGCAAATTCGTTCGGCTTAAATTCTTTGTGATTATAAAGGTAGAGAAGTTGTCCTCCGAGGATTAAAACAGGGATGGAAAAAAGAAGCAAAAAAATCCATTTTTTCATACACTAAGTCCTTTTATGAAAAAGATTGCCTTATTATTGCTTTTAGCCGTTTTTTCTTCAGCATTTTTTGCAATTATTTATAAAAAGAAAAATTTTGTCGATCAAGTGACAGTCGCATTTAATCCCTTGGAAAAATGGGAAAACGATCTTTCTGATCCCTTTTTAGATCAAATACTCACTCAAAAATTTACATACCTAGGGCGAGGCACTCAATCGATAGTTTTTTCCTCTGACGACGGAAAATATGTACTCAAATTCTTTAAAATGAATCACCTCTGCCCCAGTAAATGGGTCAAATACCTCCCCTATCCTTTCTTTCCTAACTTAAAGAAGAAAAAAGTCTTCCTAAAAGAGCAAAAAATGCACCGCCTCTTTGATGCTCTTCAATATTCTTATCGAGAATTTAAGGATGAAACAGGTCTCTTGTTTATCCACATTAACCGCACAAAAAACTGGAATAAATCTGTCACACTCATTGGAAAAAATGGCGAACCATTTGTTCATCCTCTTGGAAACACCTCTTTTATCATTCAAAAAAAGGCTAAACCCCTCTTTCCTGAATTATTTCAGCTGCTTGAAACAAACGATATTGAAGGGGCTAAAAGATCCCTAAGATCGTTTCTTACCCTCATCCAAACTAGAGGCGATAAAGGCCTTTTTGATGACGACCACAGTGTGAGCAATAACTTTGGGTTTGTAGAAGGAAACGCCATCCAATTTGATATTGGAGAACTCTTTTTGCTCCAAGATAAAGATCTGCATGAAAAAGCGGTGAGCGAAGTTCAAAGAATCGGCCGTCGCATCCAATCCAAAATAGAGGCAGCCCACCCGGAATTTGTACCCATCTATCAAGAGATCCTGCGTGAATTCGAAAGTTAAGCTGGGTCATGAGTTTTTTACGATTTCCGAGCTTGAAAAAAAGCTCTCTTACCGCCACCTTTCTTTAAATGAGTTTGAATCATCCTCCGATGAAGAAGAAGTAAAACTTAAAGGCCTTGAAAAAGAAAAAAAAGGAAAAATCCCCTTACAAGCCATAAGCCTTGGGAAAAAATTTCACAAACAAATTTTAAGCTCCTATATTCCTAATGTCTCGGTGCATTTTGTTCACCCTTCCATCGGCCATGGACTTTTTGCCGAAGAGCTGATCAAGAAAGGTCAATATGTCGGAGAGTATACGGGTGTTGTCCGCCGCAATGATAGAAGGTATTTTGAGCCGATCAATAACTACTGCTATGAATATCCGGTCCCCGATGATATTGGAAGAAATTTTGTCATCGATGCAACTCACGGATGCCTCACCCGTTTTATTAATCACAGCTCTAAGCCCAACTTAAAACCAATCCACGTCTATTGGAAGGGGTTTTATCATTTGATCTTCCTGGCACTGAAAGAAATTAAACCCGGAGTCCAGCTTTCATATGATTACGGAGAACCTTATTGGTACATTCGAGAAAAGCCAGCAGAAATAATCCAGGAGAAATAACATGACATCAATTTGGAAATCCCATTTTACGCTTGCCGATTTGCAAAAGAAATGTGAAAACACGCTCGTTTCTCATTTAGGAATCGTTTTTACCGAAAAAGGGTCTGACTATTTAGTTGCCGAGATGCCGATTGAAACCCACCACAAACAATATTCTAATATACTCCATGGGGGCGCATCAGCAGTCTTAGCAGAAACACTTGGCAGTGCTGCTGCTCTCTGCGCTGTCGATCCAACCACTCACATCTGTGTAGGGCTTGATCTCAATATCAACCACTTAAAACCTGTCCATGGCGGCAAGCTGATTGCTAAAGCCACTCCTAATCATATCGGCAGAACCACGCAAGTCTGGACCATTGAGATCCGCGATAATGAACAAAGAGTCATTGCCATCAGCCGTTTAACCGTTGCAAACTTGGAGATAAAACCATGAAAAAACTTTTTGCCCTTTTAGCTCTTTGCTCCTCCATATGGGGTGCATCTGTCCAGTGCGATACGCTTTATATTCTTCAGGATGCCGGTGAAACAATCGCACTCAAGTTTGTCTTAGAGCAAGCAGAGAAAAACCACGATGATTACCGAATTTTTGCAAACGGAACTGCTGCTGCTTTACTAGACTTTGATTTTAAATCAAAAATGCTTCCCATCAATCTTGAAGAGAAACTAGACCGTGATTGGAAACGGAGCGCCACTTTAAGTGAAAAAAGTGTTCAAACAGTTCTAGATCATGTTCATGCAAAAAAAGTGGTATCAGGTGTCGCGTTTGAGTTTCAAGGACAGCTTCTCAAAGCTTTTGAAAAACAAGGCGCCAAAAGTTACGCCTATTGGGACAATATTAACATAAATGGAACAGATGCCTATTTTGAAACAGCAAAAAAGGTAGCAGCCTGTGCACAAACACTTCTTGCTCCATCCCATGCATTTTTAAAAGTCTATCCTGAAGCCCAGATCGTCGGCCAGCCTGTGTTAGAGGCCTCTGCAAGTCCTCTTGCTGCTCTCACTACCGACCTACCTCTTCAGCACCCCCTCATCGTCTGGATAGGCGGTTATGGCGATGATTACAATGAAGCCCTGAAAGCTTTCTTAGAAGGAGCGAGCGTATTTAAAGATGCTATGATTGTTCTTTCCTATCATCCAAAATATGAAGGAATCGTGGAAAAAGAGATGCTCGAAAAATACCACCCCTCTAATGTCGTGATTTATGACGCAAAAAAACTCTCCTCGGCTCAAGCCATTGCGCATTCGGACTTTGTGATTTGTCATCAATCAACCGCAGGTCTACAAGCCGCTCTCGGTGGGAAAAAGGTGTTTTACTTCACTCCGCAAGGGCAGTCTTACACCAATTTACTCATCGAAAATAAAATCACTCCGCAAGTGTCAACAACTCTAGAACTCCACGAGGCAATGAAAAACTCATCTGCTACTTCTAAAGATATTCTAGACGTGCTACAAGTTCCAAGACATGGAACAAAGCGGCTCTACAACACACTCCACGGAAAGTGAGAGACTTTTCTTTGCAGCAGAAATTGCCGCTGCATGGCCTGAAATACTGCCTCAAGGGCGTCTAATCAAGCCTGAATTCCGTCATATGACTCTTTCATTTCTTGGAATGACCGATCGAAAAGCCCTTATGGACAAAATCGATGAGGTTCCGCTTCCCTCCTGGCACCTTCCTCCATGCGGTGTTTTTGAGAAATGGATTTTTCTTCCAGTAGAAACTCCCCGCGTTGTTGCAGCTGTTCCTGCGTTTCTACAAGGAGAAAAAGAACTTTTAAACTATCAAAAAAAACTCTCTTCTTCTTCCTTTTTGCCCCACGTCTCCGTCTCAAGAGATCCATTCGATCAAGAAGACTGGATGAAATTCCCCTGCCAAATTCCTTTTTTCATTCAAGGAATCGCGCTTTATAAAAGTCTAGGGCACTCAACCTACCAGCTTTTATGGGGTCATCAATCCCTTGCTCCTTTTGAAGAAATCGAACATACCGCAGATATCGCCTATAAAATCCGTGGAGAAAATTATTCTCAGCTGGCGCTCCATGCAGTCCTAGCGCTCTCTTTTTCTTTTCCTGCATTCATCAAGTATCTCAAAAACATTCCCTCATTAAGTTCTGTGCAGGATATTGTCGCTCTTCTAAACAGATGGATTGCAGAAATCGACATCCTCGAAGGAATCGGATTGAAAGCCGTTTCTTACCATGCTACGATCGAAAAAAAAGAGCTTCTAGAATGGACGATGATCGTCGATGTATAAAAAAATAGCTCCTGCAACCTACGAGATACCTCAAGAAGGCGCCATGCGGGTGCCAGGGCTTGTCATTGCCACTGCAGAGCTCATGAAAGGCGAAGAACTAGAGAAACCTCTTGAGCAAGTTAGAAATGTTGCATGTCTGCCTGGCATTGTGGGTTACAGCATTGCCATGCCGGATATCCATTGGGGCTACGGTTTCCCCATCGGCGGGGTCGCTGCTATGGATGTGGAAACAGGCGTCATCAGCCCCGGCGGGGTCGGCTATGATATCAACTGCGGCGTACGGCTGGCGCTCGCTCCGATTCCTTATAAAGATCTTTCCCACGATAAAAAAGACAAACTCCTCTACCGCATCTTTTCTCTTGTGCCCTCCGGCGTGGGCCATGGACGTAAAAATCAAAAACTCTCCGATGAAGACTATGAAAACCTCATCCGAAAGGGCGCTAAATGGTCGATTGAGCAAGGATATGGATTTGCAGAGGATTTAGATCACATTGAAAGTAAAGGCGTACTTGAAGAGGCTGATCTAAGTGCTGTCTCTTACGTTGCAAGGCAGCGTGGAAGGCCGCAGCTTGGCACCATCGGCTCTGGAAACCACTTTGTTGAAATCGGCGCTGTCGGACAAATTTTCGATCCTAAAATCGCCCACGCCTGGGGTGTCGAAGAAGGAATGACCTATATTCTGATTCATTCAGGATCGCGCGGTTTCGGCCACCAAGTCTGCCAAGACACGCTCGATACATTTTTGCAAAAAGGGTTTGCCCGCAACCTCCCTGACCTTCAACTGGCCTGCGCGCCGATTAAAAGTCCCGAAGGAGAGCATTATTTTCGAGCGATGGCAGCCGCTGCAAATTTTGCCTTCAACAACAGGCAACAAATTCTGCACGCCGTCCGAGAAGCCTTTCATGACACGCTCAAAATTGCTCCTAACACCATTCGCCTTCTCTATGACGTCTGCCACAACATCGCTAAGTTTGAAACCCATCCCGTGAATGGAAAGCCCCAAAAACTATGCGTTCACCGCAAAGGCGCAACAAGAGCCTATGGCCCCGGAGCCGAAGAGCTCTCTCCGCTTTTCCGCCCCACAGGACAACCGGTCATTGTCCCCGGTGACATGGGACGGGCCAGCCATCTCATGGTCGGCAAAGGCAATCCTCTCACCTGGTGCAGCGCCTGCCACGGAGCCGGAAGAGCCTTGAGCCGCATCAAATCAAAAAAAGCTTGGGCCGGAAAAAACATCTACGATTACATGACATCCAAAGGAGTTAAAGTGCTGGCCGCCTCCGACGCCACCGTTGCCGAAGAGATGCCCGATGCTTACAAAGATGTCGATGAAGTCGTCCTAGCCGTCGAAGAAGCAGCACTTGCCGACCGCGTCGCCCGCCTTACCCCCGGCCTTGTCATTAAAGGATAGACCTATTCCAACATAGGCACTCACTTAAGACGTATGAGTGCCAACGTTGGAATTATCCTATTAACGCCAGTTTCGGAAAACAAAGGAATACGCTGAAAGAATCTCTTAGACATCTTTGCAAAATCTTTTCTCAAAAATATCCACAAGGGATATTCCTTTCGAAAAGATTTTGCAAATCTATCCTAAGATCTTCATCCATCGCATTCCTTTGTTTTCCGAAACGGCGTTATTAAAATCGAGTGAGATGCTGCGCGATAATGCTTTGAAGCGTGACGCCTTCGCCGAACTGCCCTTCATACCGAAGGCTTGTGGCAAAACGGTCTTTTTTGAAGAGAAAGGTCAGCCCCATTCCTAGATCGATGAAGCTGCGGGAAGGAAAAAGCCCTTCGACTGTAAACGAGCAAGGAAACTGTCTAAATGTCGCTGATAAATCCTTCCCATGCAATCTGTTTTCATAAACCCAGCTTGCTTTGAGATCATGGACCCATTTTGTATGAGAGCGGACCGAACATTTTGAGATTTTTAAACCGAGCTCTGAGCGGAACATTCGTGATGTTGAAGAAGCAATGGAAAAATTCATCGATTCGGCGCCTGTCTCCTGAAACCCATCTTCCCAGCCATAAAGATAATCGAACGTTCCAAAAGGAGAAAACGTGACTTGGGGAGCAGGATGCAAAATAAGCCCTACTTCTAAATGGGGTAGGAGTGTTTCTCCATTGTGGGTGCTCGATGCTGTCCTCTCTAAAAAAGGAATATGCCGCTCAGTGTGAAAGTGTGCAAAAGAGCCTAGGACCGAAGCATTGACATAACCTGCCTTACCGATATAGCTCACATAAGGGCCTGCCGACACGCGATTGATGGTCGCATTCCCCCGATCACTTTTCCAGTTGAAGAATACATGTGCATATTCTGCAGCTAGGCCCAAGTATAAATTCTCTGCAATTCTTCCATCAAATCCTGTCATGCACCCAAGTGTCGGAGCTGTATAGCCGACATTGTGATCTGCTTCTCTTTGATCGGTCCAGTTTCCCACAACGCTGACCCAAAAGTTCCATGGAAAGCGGCTTGCAACTTCTCTTTCACAAGTCGACCTCTCAAACTCAGCCATTCTCCAATTCAGTTGCTGTTGGGCAAAAAATGTGTTTTCTTGTTCTGCTACGGTCAATGCACGAAGCTGCGAGGGTTGCATTTCATCTAAGAGTTTTCTTACTTCTTCGACAGAAAAGAAAATAATG
>JAGOLG010000031.1 GCA_017994195.1 Rhabdochlamydiaceae bacterium | reverse complement strand
CTGGAGAATTTGGGCCGGATATGCTTTTGAAAATCTATGCTATAAGCATCTATTAAAGATTAAAGAAGCATTGCGCATTGGGGCAGTAACCACGACTGCAGGATATTGGAAGGCCATAAAAGAAGGAAAAAAAGAGGTTGAAATCGATCTAATTATTGATCGTGCCGATCAATGTATCAATCTTTGCGAAATCAAGTTTTATCGAGACCCTTTTGAAATGACCCAAGTCTACGCTAAAGAGCTTGAGCGAAAAAAGGAACTCTTTCGGAGCAGCACTAAAACACGAAAAGCCTTATTTACAACGTTAATTACAAATGGAGAAGTCGTCAAAAACCCTGCCTATTTGTCTGTTGTCGATAACCATATTTCTATTGATAGTTTATTTGGCTCTTGAAGAGCGCGATTGATTTTTGATCGCTGGTATGAGAATCTTCAAACATGTTAGATGATCATCTTGAAAGACTTGCCGTAGAAGGTGTTAGCTTAAAAAAAGAGTTAACACCAGAGCGCATCCAGGAGTTTCAGGCAGAGGGAGCCGGTTTAAAACTTTCATATGCGACCGAGCTTGTTTCTACAACTATTTTAGATGGATTGATTGAGTTTGCTGAAAGAAGGCAGGCGCTTGCCTGGATGAAGAAGATGCAAGCGGGAGAAAAAGTGAATAGCTTGGAAGGTATTCCAAGTGAAAACAGACCCGCTCTCCATACGGCCCTTCGGCAGAAAAAAGGTTCCTCGCCAGAGGCTCGAAAAGCAAGAGAAGAGCTTGATAAACTACAAGATTTCCTGCCAACTTTAGATCAATATACCGATATTGTGCAGGTGGGAATCGGAGGATCGGCCCTTGGTCCTGAAGCCGTCTATCATGCATTAAAAGCGTATTCGATTCCGGGACGCAAGGCTCATTTCATTTCTAATATCGATCCTGATGAAGTGACTGCGGTATTAAAACAGGTTCAGCTTTCTAAAACGCTCTTTGTGATCGTCTCAAAATCGGGATCTACGATGGAGACGGTCGCTAATGAGGCGTTTATCCGAACAGAGCTTTTGAAAGTAGGTCTGGATCCAACGATGCACTTGATCGCTGTCACTGGAAAGGGAAGTCCGATGGACGATCCTGAAAAATACCGAGCTTCATTTTATATTTGGGACTATATCGGCGGACGGTATTCAACAACCTCGATGGTGGGAGGCGTTCTTTTAGCCTTCACGTTAGGTTTTGAAACCTTCAGTCAGCTTCTTGACGGCGCTCACGCTATGGACCAAGTAGCATTAAGGGACAACCTTCGGGATAATCTCCCGCTTCTTAGCGCCATGATTGGTGTTTGGAACCGCTCTTTTTTAAATTTCCCCACGATTGCTGTCATTCCATACTCGCATGCACTTTCTCGCTTTCCTGCGCATTTGCAGCAGCTTGATATGGAATCGAATGGAAAACGGGTGGATAAACAAGGACGGCTTGTAGATTATGTGACAGGACCTGTTCTTTGGGGCGAGCCTGGTACGACAGGGCAGCATTCCTTTTTCCAACAAATCCACCAAGGAACAACGATTATCCCTGTTGAGTTCATAGGGTTCCAGGAAAGTCAGTATGGACATGACCTCTTGCTGGAAGGATCAACTTCTCAGGAAAAACTCAACGGCAATTTGCTGGCGCAAGCCCTGGCGCTTGCGCTCGGTCAACACTCCAAGAATCCCAATCAAGAGTTTCCTGGAAACAGGCCTTCACAAATTCTTATCGCCCAAAGATGCGATGCACCCACGGTTGGCGCTCTTCTTGCTTACTATGAACACAAAGTCGCTTTCCAAGGATTTTTGTGGAATATCAACTCGTTTGACCAAGAGGGAGTTCAGTTAGGGAAGAAGCTTGCCCATCAAATGATAGATGCTTTAGTCAAATCTCGCGAGGGCAGCCCTATTTCAGACCCCCTTGATCAAGCATTAGTGGAGTTGTTTTTATGAGACTTCTATTCATCCTAATTGTGGGGTTTTTTCTGCAAAGTTCAAAAGATATTCCTATTAAAACACGTCTGCCTGAAGAAAATAAAGTTTATCCGATCGCAATAGTCGGCGCTGGGGCAGCAGGGACCATGGCAGTCAATCGCGCAGTTCTAGATAACAGAGAGGTTCTTCTTTTTACAGGCGCTAAACCTGAGCAAAAGCGCTCGAGCGGACGGTGGGTGAAACAAGTCGATAATGTGCCGGGCTTGGAAAAATACAAAAGGCCCATTTTAGAGCTCAGAAATGAAGTATTGGAAAAACTGTTTCAAGGTCCCTTCAGCCATAATCTTTATGTGATTGAAGACTCTGTCACCACTATTACAAAACAAGAGGGTGTTTTTAAATTACAAGATCGTTCGGGCCGCACTTACCTTGCAAAATATGTCGCTTTAGCTACCGGCATCATGCAAGAGCAGCCCCACATTCAAGGAAGCATACGTTCGATTCTGGACTATGCCAATGGACAAACCATCTGCTACTGCTGTCTATGCGATGGCCACCGCAGCTTTGGAAAAAAAACTGCAGTCATCGGATTTAAAGAAGTCGCAGCTAATATCGCATTGACCCTTCAAGAGAAATATCAGCCCATAAGCATGACGATTCTGACAAATGGCCATCCTGCAGAATTCAGCCCAGAGCTTTTAGCAGAGCTTAAAAAATATCATATCCCAATTTTAGAGGCTCCGATCCAAGAAATTATTGGGAATAAAGAATTAAAGCAGCTCAGCGGCTTTAAGTTAGAGACGGGGGCTGTTATCGACGCCGACATTTCCTTTGTAGCTCTTGGAATCCGCCCAAATAATCAGCTAGCGCTTCAGCTGGGCGCCAAGCTCTATGAAAACGGTCTTGTAGTCACGGATTCTAATGGAGAGTCATCTGTTCCCAATCTATTTGCCATAGGGGATTTGCAAGGGGGCAGTTACAGGCAGATCTATACTGCCTGGCAGCATGCTGCCGATGCGATTCAAGCCATAGATGATCGGCTGATCGATCCGCTAGAGATGTGAAGAGTATGGTAAGGGCGGCCCTCTAAAAAGGCAGGCGATGTTAAGAATACTTGCCCGAACGCTGCAACCTCTGCAAGAAGAGCTTCTCTTCGCGATTCATCTAAGTGGACGCCAAAATCGTCGATGCAAAAAAGAGGGGAGACTTGATGCTCATGCGCAAGATGTTTCCACTGCGAAAGACGCAGGGCAGCAACTGCTGAGCGGAGCTGGCCTTGGCTTGCATAGCCGGCAGCGGGCAGGCCATTGATCAAGATCTCCAGATCATCTCTATGAGGACCTAGCAGTGTCGATCCGATGATCAACTCTTTAGCTCGATGTTTGAGATAATTGTCTGTAAAAGAGGGCTCATAACGGATCTCAATGTGATCTTTCTCTTTCGATAGAGCAAGCATGCAAGTTTTAAGATTTTCTTGAAGATCTGTCAGAAGCTGGCTTCGTTTCTGCTTAATATAAGTCGCTGCTGCCACCATGAGAGTTTCCCAGGGCTCTAGCCCCTCTTCTTTTTTTTGCCTGAGTAAAAAGTTTCGATGCTTGATCGCTTTATGGTAGCGCGTTGCATGGTAGACATACAGCGGATCGCTTTGCGCTAAATGGAGATCTAAGAAGCGCCTGCGATCCGAAGGTGAGCCTGTGATGAGGAGGACGTCTTCGGGTGCAAGAAGAACGATCGGTAGCAGGCCAAGAAGGGGATTGAAGTGTGAATAGGTGGTGTGATTGGTCTCCAGCTTTTTGATTTCTCCATCAAAAGAGAGCCGGACTTTTTGCTGGATGCCTTCCTTTTTAAATTCTGCTTCAACAAAAAAGAAAGGGGCCTCTTGATGAATGAGCTCTTTCAGATGGGGCGTACGAAAAGATCTTCCGGTTCCAACAAGAAAGAGGGCTTCTAAGAGATTGGTTTTTCCTTGAGCATTTTCTCCGCGGATCAGATTGACTCCTGGAGAAAATGAAAATACCTCTTCCTTATAGTTCCTGAAATGGTGGAGATAGAGCTTTTCAACAAACATCACGAATCAAGGCGCATCGGCATCAGCACAAAGTGGGCCGTTGTCGAATCAGTAATAAGGCCTGGGTTGAAAGCATCGCTAAGAGACAGATTTACTGTTTCATCTTTGCTATGTCTTAAAATATCCAAGAAATAATGAGGGTTAAAGGCCACATCGAACTTAGGTCCGCCGTAATTCACGGGCATGCTCACTTTTCCTTCGCCGATATCGCCTGACATGGCTGTCAGATGAAGCTCGCCTGGTGCAAAGGTGAAGCGGACAGCGCTGCTATGATCTGTTGTAAATAAAGAGACTTGGCGAAGAAGAGACATGAGCTCTTCTCTGTGAAGAGAAATAGGATCCTGGGCTTTTTTCGGAATCACTCGGTCGACATCAGGATATTGGCCGTTCAAGAGTTTTGTAATAAGAGTGACAGCACCGACTTCAAGGCCGATTTTGTCTGCAAAGAACGTGACTTTGGATTTGTCATCTTTGATGTCGATAAGTTTGATCATTTCTTCGACAGCTTTAAGAGGGACAACATACGAGCCGACTTGGTTTTCAGGAAGATTGACTTCAGCGTATAGGCGTGCAAGGCGTTTGCCATCTGTGCCAATGAATGTCGCCAGTTTTTCTTTATGCTGGAGGAGAATGCCGTTGAGTACTTGTCTATTATCATCTCGCGCAGCAGCAAAAGAGCTGCGGATGAGCATTTCTTTGAGGAGTGTATTTTCGATATCAATCGAGACGCCTCCGCTCATATCAGGAAGAGCTGGGAATTCACTTTTATGCATGCCGCTCATTTTAAAATGAGAAGAGCCGCAATTAATATGCGCTGTTTCGGGAGTTTGCGCATGGATTTCAACTTGAGAAGAGGTGAGCTCTCGTACAAGCTGGAAAAACTTTTTAGCAGGAAGAGTGATGGCGCCTTCTTCTAAAATTTGTGCACTCGCATAGGCTCGCATACTGACTGTCAAATCGGTTGCGCTTAAGATCAGCTGATCGTCTTGCGCTTCGACAAGCACATTGCTTAAAATAGGAAGAGATGGTTTTGCTGGAACAATGGCTTGGATTTTACCAATAAGATTTAAGAGATCGATGCGAGAGATGATAAGTTTCATAAGACGTCCTTTTCTTAAAAAGATACCCTAAGAAACAGTAGACTGTCAATCATCTCTGTCTTTTAAAGAACGATCTATTTGTCGATCGTGTTCCCGTTTTTTGAGCGCGGCTCGTTTATCATACGCTTTTTTGCCGCGTGCAACACCGAGTTTAACTTTTACAAAGCCGTGTTTAAGATACATGGCAAGGGGAATGACAGTCAGACCTTTTTCAGTTGTCAGATTTTGAAGTTTGGCAATTTCTCGTTTGTGCAAAAGTAGTTTTCGCTCGCGACGTTCTTCATGATTGAAATGAGTTCCGTACTTGTAAGGAGCTATCGAGGCGTTTTTAAGATAAGGATCTCCTTGATGAAACACGACATAGGCTTCTTGAAGATTGCCGCCGTGATTTCTGAGGGATTTGATCTCGGTTCCGAGCAATATGATTCCTGCTTCATACGTCTCAAGCACTTCGTAGTGATGAAATGCTTTTCGGTTTGAGACTAGATCTTCCATGAATTAACCAAATAGGGATTGACCAAAGGGAGTAACGCAAATGCAAGACTCGCCTTTATACGTACCGATCGACGTAATGCCGGCTTCAAAAAGGTGTTCTATAATGACTCTTTCAATCAGCTTTAACTCTTCTGGTGTATATACGGGCCGCTGATATCTCCAGCTTTTTCCAGTTTTTCTTAATACAACTGATTGACCATCACTTACGGGAGTGTAAACGCTTTTCATGAAGTCTGAGAGCTGGACCCATCCTGAATTCAATACTCGCAGGATCGATTTTTCAACTTCGCGGAGGACTTTTTCAGGAACTTGAAGATGATTGAGGGGATGGCGATAAAGATAAAGAGCTCTATTCTCAGAGCGAAGATCAAGCCATTCCATTCCTGCATCTGTTAGTATAAGCTTCCCATTATCGAGCTCGGCAAGTTCGACGAGTTCGATTTTCATCAGGAGCCTTTTCAAATATTCTTCATCGGGTGCAGGTGTGCTGAATTTGATCGAGCCATTTTTTTGCTGTAAAAAGGCAGGCTGCTTTTTCGCGTGGAGTAAAACGGATGTAATATCTTCGACAAAAGTAAAATCTGTCGGCCTATATCTCTCGATTTTTTTGGAATCTATAATTGCGGGTGGCGCCGTCTCTTTGAGAAATGTCAGATGTTCTTTCCATTCGTGAAATAAGGTCGCAACTTGATGCCATTTGTCTTCCACTTTTTTATAGGAAAGCGTGCAGACAAAGTGGAATTCAAGCGTCAACATCATCTCTTGAAACTTTTCAGGTGAAAGCTTGTATTTTTTCTGAATTTCTTCAGCTGTTACTTCAAAGCGAGGCGCTTTTAAAACATCTTGGGCAATCGCACTTAGATGGGGGTCTGCAAAGTTTAAATCGACCAAATACCGTTGGTAGACAGTAGGAGTAAGTAAATACTTTTCAATGAGAGAATCAAAAATATTATTTGAAGTGCGAGGAATCGCATACCAGATAGGTAGTACATGGATCGGAACTTTTTTGAGAAGATGTTGGAGGAATTCCATGCCAGGCTCAAAATCTTCTTCAAATTTTTCCAGCTCTGTTTCAAAGTATTTTCTTGTCTCTTTGTTAACGACAATAGCCTCTTCTTCAAATGAGATAAGACCTGTTTTGGAGATCTTTTGCAAAATATTTAAAGCCGTATCTTCCGGAATATCAATGCTTTTGGCTATTTTTCTGACAGTAGTCCTGATAGGACTGAACAAGATTTCTTCTAAAACTGCGTATTCTTTGGTTGTAACCTGCGATAGAAGGAGACGGTTTTCAATATCCCTTTTATAGTCGTAATCTGAAAGGGTAACCTTGTGTTTTCGGACTGTTGTCGATTCTATCATATGGCTCAAGTCCCACTATAGATGATTTTTCTTTTTGAAGCAATTCAACTCTGATGTATTTTTATTTCATGTCAAATTACCAACACCGTCAGATCGAAGAAAAATGGCAACATATCTGGGAAGAAAAGGACCTTTTCCGAGCCGAAGTTGATCCATCAAAACCAAAATACTACGTTTTGGACATGTTTCCCTACCCCTCAGGGGCTGGACTCCACGTCGGCCATGTTACTGGCTACACAGCAACCGATATTATTTCCCGCTACATGCGCACAAAGGGCTATAACGTTCTCCATCCAATGGGATGGGACAGCTTTGGCCTGCCTGCCGAGCAGTATGCTATACGCACTGGAACGCACCCTGCTATTACGACAGAGCAAAACATCAATACCTATAGGCGTCAGCTTAAATCGCTTGGACTTAGCTACGATTGGAACCGCGAGATTGCCACCAGCGACGCAACCTACTACAAATGGACCCAGTGGATTTTTACAAAATTATTTGAAAAAGGGCTTGCCTACGAAGCAGAAATGCTCGTCAACTATTGCCCAGCGCTTGGCACCGTTCTTGCCAATGAAGAAGTCGATAACGGCAAATCAAAAGAAGGGGGCCATCCCATTGAAAGAAGACCGCTCAAGCAGTGGATCTTAAAGATCACAGCCTATGCTGATCGTCTTCTTCAGGATTTAGATCTTTTAGATTGGCCAGAATCTCTCAAAAGGCTTCAAGTCAATTGGATTGGAAGAAGCGAGGGAGCAAAAATTCATTTCCACATCGAGTCTCATGCAGAGATGATTACCGTTTTTACAACGCGGCAAGATACTCTTTTTGGCGTAAGCTTTATTGTTCTTGCACCGGAGAACCCTCTCGTACACAAGATCACAACCGGTCTGCAAAAGAAAGCGGTCGAAGCCTACTTAAAAGAAGCTGCTTCAAAATCAGATCTGCAAAGAACTGATCTTGCTAAAGACAAAACAGGAGTCTGGACTGGCGCATTCGCTATCAATCCAGTTAACAAACAAAAAGTTCCTATATGGGTTGCTGACTATGTTCTATCAGGCTACGGCACAGGCGCTGTCATGGGAGTTCCCGGCGGCGATGAGCGCGACTTTGCCTTTGCAACAAAATACGACCTTCCGATTTTGACGATTCTCCAAGAAGATGGCACGATTTGCAACAGCAGCTTTTTAGATGGACTTAAGTTTGAAGAAGCAAAAGAAAAAATCTCGGACTGGCTTGAAAAACACAAGGCAGGGGAGAGAACCATTACCTATAAATTAAGAGACTGGCTCTTTTCTCGGCAAAGGTATTGGGGCGAGCCGTTCCCCATCCTGCATCTTGAAGACGGAACAAAAAGAGCGCTCACGTTAGATGAGCTTCCGCTGACGCCGCCGCAACTATCCGACTATAAACCTTCGGGAACAGGGGAGAGCCCACTTGCAAAGGTAAGAGAGTGGGTTGAAATCATTGACCCCAAGACAGGCAAGAAAGCTCTTCGTGAAACCAACACCATGCCACAATGGGCGGGATCTTGCTGGTACTATTTAAGATTTTGCGACCCGCATAATATAGAGGCTGCATGGGATCCTCATAAGGAAAAATATTGGATGCCGGTTGACCTTTATGTAGGTGGTGTCGAACATGCTGTTTTACATCTTCTTTATGCCCGGTTTTGGCATAAAGTTCTCTATGATTGCGGATCTGTGTCTACACTTGAGCCTTTCCAAAAGCTGAGAAACCAAGGACTTTTGACCTCTCGCTCCTATAGACTTCCCAGCGGAGCCTATGTCCCTGCTGAAGATGTTTTTGAAAAAGAGGGCGAATATTTTCAAATGGGAACCGATACACGCCTTGACAGCCAGATTGAAAAGATGTCCAAATCCAAACTCAATGGCGTCACACCTGATGAAATGATCGAAGAGTTTGGGGCCGACAGCCTCCGCCTCTACGAAATGTTCATGGGGCCGTTTGACCAAGAAAAAGTGTGGAACACCGATGCCGTTCAAGGATGCTACCGCTTTTTGAACCGCTTTTACAATCTCATCACCTCTGAAAAAGTCACCGATGCAAAAGATGAAACAGGTCTTAAAATTGCCTCGCGCGCTGTTTTCAAAGTAGAAAAAGATATTCAAGCGATGTCATTCAACACAGCGATAGCTCACCTGATGGAGTTTATTAACGATTTTCAGCCCCTTCCTGTCTATAGCAGAGAAGCGCTCAAACTCATCACGCAAGCTCTCTATCCTTTTGCACCTCATATTGCGGAAGAGGCCTGGCAGCATTTAGGCCAGCCAGAAAGCCTCACCTATGAACCCTTCCCACTCATCGATCCGACCTATTTGATTGATGCAACAACGATTTATGTCGTTCAAGTGAATGGTAAAATGCGCGGCAAATGGGATTTACCTAAAGATAAAACCGAAGAAGAAATCCTCTCCTTCATTAAAACCCAGCCTCAAATTATGAAACATCTAGAAGGAACCATCGAAAAAGTGATCTTTGTCCCCAACAAACTCATCAATATCGTGATTCATGCTTAGGATGCTTTATAACCTAGCTCTCTTTGTGTTTGTGATTGTTTGCCTTCCCAAATGGATTTGGGAGGCGCTCAAATACAAAAAGCATCGGCGCTCTTTTTTAGAGAAATTTGGCATCGGCCTTCCCGATTTTCAATTTTCTAAAAAAGGTCCTCGCATCTGGGTCCACTCGATTTCAGTCGGAGAGACCAAAGCCGTCGCCCCGTTGATTAAGCAGCTGAAAGAAAAAGCTCCAGACGTGTCGGTTGTAATCTCAACCGTCTCAGAGACAGGACTCGAAGAGGCCCAGCGAAGCATTCCAAATGCTGACCACTATTTCTACTTTCCCTTAGATTTTTCATGGATCATTAAACGACTCATGAAGAAAATAAAACCCGATCTTCTCATCCTTGTTGAAGGGGATTTCTGGTTTAATCTGATTGATCTAGCTCCCCACGTTGCCCTCGTGAATGGAAGGATTTCTGAAAAGTCGCTATCCCGTTTTAAAAAAGTCTCTTTCTTTAGCAAAAGGCTCTTTGGAAAAATGGAGCTGCTCTGCGTCCAGAGTGAGCGATATGCTGAGCGATTTACCGAGCTTGGAGTTGATCTAAAAAGAATTGTTGTCACAGGAAACCTCAAGTTCGACCAGCTCCAGCATCCCATTGACAAATCAAAGTGGAGGACTGATCTTGGACTTCTTCCTACCGATCGAGTCCTTACCCTCGCATCGACCCATGACCCCGAAGAAGAGCTTCTCTTAGATGCGTTAAGTCCACTCCTCAAAGAATTCCCAAACCTTAAAATTTTAATTGTTCCGCGCCACCCCGAGCGGTTTGGCGAAGTCGCCTCGCTTCTAGAGAAAAAAGGGATCGATTTTAATAGATATTCAGATACCGTTAAAGAACCCCATCGGCGTGTTCTATTAGTCGATGCAATGGGTATTTTAAGCTCCTGCTATCAGCTTTCAGAACTTGCCATCGTTGGAGGAAGCTTTATCACACGTCTCGGGGGACACAATATCTTCGAGCCTGCAGCCCTTGGTGTTCCCGTCCTCTTTGGTCCTTCGATGTATTCCCAAAAAGATCTTGTTGAGCTTGTTCTCCATGCAGGAGCAGGCAGGCAGGTGAACCTGCATAATGTCGCTTCTGCTGTCCAAGAAATTCTTACCTATTCACCCTCACCCATGCACTCAGCGGGGTTAAAACTCGCATCCCAGGTCCACGGTTCCACCCTCCGCACATTTCAGGCTCTTGAGAGCCGATTGTAGGCTGAGTTTTTTCTTGTCATTTAAGATCTCTTCATAGGACAATTGTATAAATTTAAAAAATCAGGAGATTGTCATGCAAAAAGTTTCTTCCTTACTTAGCGCCTTACCTCTTGCTCAAGCAGCAAAAACACTCCGAAGCCCCGAGGTTCTCGCAACAACCGCAATGGCATTTTCTATTTTTACCATGACGAAGGCAGTTTCCTATGCTGCTCAAAAGACAAACTTAAAAGGGACTGAATGGGTCCGCTCTTTTAATTGGGCTGCAACCCTTGGCATTGCTGGTGCATTCCTTGCTTCCAAAACAAATAACCAAGCCTTTCGAATTGGTATTGTAACTTTAGGTGCTGCAGGAACGTTCATGAGCTTTTTGAACACACGCAGAGCATTTTCAAAAACCGGAGATCTCACATTCTTCACAGCTTTAAGAGAAGCAATCCTGGGAACTACAAATCCAAACAACGGTGTGGTAAAGGCTGAGCTTAGTGAAGAAGAGCAACGAACTTTGGACGAAGGACTTTACCAAGAAGTACTACCTGCTCCAACCGAAACAGAATTTTTGGCAACGATCAAAAGTAAAGCACAAGAACTGGCTGCCCCTGAACAAAAAATTGAAGAACCCGGCGATAAAGATAAACAACTCGCAGTGCGTGATCCAATCCATACACCCAACGCTAACATGGTTTTACAAAACTTCCAAGTTGCTCAAAAATATCAAGCCGAAATTGATGCATTCAATCGTATGGCAACTCCTCTTGAGCAACACCGCGTTATCGGCAGGCTTTTAATGGAAGTTAAAATGAAGCAAGAGAGTGCCACTTTAGAGCAGCGCCTTCCGATTGTGATGGCACTTCTAGGACAGTTAGATCTAGCTACATTTGGCAATGTGATTAACCAGTTACCAGCTTGGATGATGACACTCATTGCAAATGGAGCTTTCTCAGCGGGTGATGAAGGCTTTGCGCTTCGAAATAATATCCAAGCCATCGCAGCAAAAGTTTGCGGATGTGATTTTTCTATTCTGAATAAGAAAGTTGATGTAAAGGATTTTGATAAATTGCAAGAGGCAACTGCCAATGTAGCCGTAGGAGTGCCAGGCATTGGACTTGGTGACACAGCCGGTGAAGGGGTTTGGCAAGTTTTCAACTTCCTTGTACAAGATAGAACTACAAAAGAAACTCGCCAGACTGTTGTTTTGACATTTCTACAACATGCTAATGATGCTCAAGGAAGATTTGGCGATCTCGCTCGCCTCTTCTGGCTCCATGGAAAGTGGGAACTTTGGGTTGCCATCGTTGGAACTCTTCAACACAAAATCGATCCAGGGTCTGAGCTTAAATTAGATGTATGGGCCAATAGCATTGCCGTGGAAGACATTGCATTAATGGTAGGTGCAGGACAGTACAAACGAATCTTCTTCGACGGTTACGTCTTCCATCCTATCCCATACATTGCTGAGGAAAGTCAGCAGCAGTATGTGGAGGCTCTTCAAATGCAATGCAGCGAGTGTTTCCAAGGGGTTAAAGAAGTCAAGTTTGATAAGATGCGCGATACACGAGAGCTTGCACTCCTCATGAAGGTTCTGATTGGAACGCTTGCAGCAAAAAGAGGAGTTTCTCCTAGTGGTAGCCAACCTCTCATGTTAGAAAACGGGCAAGGTGCAACCAATCAATTTGCCTTTGAAAGCATTTGGTTTGGACCAGGCATCACCGCAGATGACATCGTTATGAAAGTGCTCCTTTCAAAAGGAAACAAAGACTATCAAAATATCTCAAGTCTTGTCGTAGCTAATGCTTCTGGGATTACTGTCCAAACAATTAAATTCCTTAGTACAGCAGGTCGAACAGCCTATTTCCCTAGATTAACAAACCTCATGCTCGGAAATCTGGATTGGTCTCTCTTACCTGCTATTGGAGATTGTTCAACTGTTGAAGCTCTATCCGTCAATGACTCACAAAGCTTTACGGATGACATTCTTAATGGCGACCAGTTCCAGGGAATTTTCCCAAATCTTCAGCAACTGACCTGTGGCAGCACACGCGTTACTCCTCGAGGGCTTTGGGCTTATCTTGAGCGTCATCCTAACATCTCCAATAAAGTGGACCTCTTCAACCAATATCCTGCTGGGTGGGAGTCAAATGAACTAGGTGGTATTATCAGCTACTGGCCTGCCGAGGCTATTCATAGGCTTTGGACCGTCTTGGAAGTTCAAGGTGGTGGCCAGCAGATTGTGAAAGCCGTTGATTCAAACTCTCGATCAGAACAAATGTCTCTTAATGCCGCGCAGCAATACGCAGTAGAGCAGCGAAGAGAGCTTCAAGTCAAACTTGACATGATGAAGTTTATGTTAATGGGGTATGGCAAGACTGACCTGGATAAAAATGGGCAGCCGAAACCTTATCGAGTAAGCATTAACCTAGGGGCTACTCAGGTAAATGATCTCATGCAAAACCTGGGAAGACAGCATGCCTTGAATGTCCCGCAAGCCATCCATTACCTTTTTGACAAGATAGTAGAAGGTCAAGCGCATATGGCTGATTGGATTATTCGATCTCTCATGGAAGCAAAAGATCAAACACCATTTAAGAATTTTACAAGTTTAGTACGACTTTTTCGCTTCACAGGACATTGGGATTCTCTTATTGCAGCAATGCAAAAAGCAGAAGCGCCAGCACCTGGCACACTTCGACCCTTCCACATTGGTGCATGGGCTCAAGGAATTCACTTGAATGATTTGATGCAGCTTGCACATGCCGGCAAGTTTAATGAAATCATATTCGATGAAGACTATGAGGATTTACCAGTTTATGCTGATAGGTCTGTTGATCCATACGAAGCTCAAGGCCGTTTTGAGCAAGTTAAATCTTTAGTCTTTAGACAGCCAAACGAAGACTACATAGGAGCCTTCCTTGAGAAAATCGGTCCAACGCAATTAGAACATATTAGTTTCGGCGCTCTGTTTAATGGTAATATGGTAGGCGATATCAGTCACGTAACTATAGATTCTCTCGTTTCTATTCCTTCGATTCAATCATTAGAGATTCTTTGCATGAAACCCAATACAAGCCTCAGAGCTGCGGATTTTGTAAATTTAAGATCTTTAACAAATCTTAAGAATCTTACACTCGGGTTTGCGAATACTGCAGCCCTCAGTGCAAGTGATGAAGGCGCATCTATATTTGATACGTTAAAAACCCTAGATACAATAGAGACTTTAACGATTGTACCTCATGCTATTAACAATGGCCTCATGTTGGGTGAAGAGCTGAAAAATTGGCTGAATAGTTTTACCCCACCAAGTGTTAAAACACTTATCCTACACGAAAGCATTCAAGATAATAACCAGTTTAGGTTCCAATTGATGCTTAAGATTCCAGCCCAGATTGAAAAAGTTGTAGTTATGAAACATAGCAAATCTAGTATTCGTGTGTCTAACGACCAATTTAACAAAATTATTGGCTGGTCAGTTTCCACGTCTGACAAACAAACGTTAGTACTTGAAAGAGACAAAATTGTCCCTGTGAAAACGGATGATTAGAATTGATTAATTTTCACCAAAAGAGGAATCGGCAAGGCTGATTCCTCTTTTTTAAAGGGGCCTCCTTCGTCATTTAAGCCCTGTCTATTTAAAACTTTCTTGTCGATAAATGATTAGGATTTAAATATGAGCGTTTGCTATGCTAAGTCCCACTTATCGCGGGGTGGAGCAGTGGTTAGCTCGTTGGGCTCATAACCCAAAGGCCGGAGGTTCGAATCCTTCCCCCGCTATTCTTCTAGCACCTATAGGTCGCGTACGGCGGTATAGCTCAGTTGGTTAGAGCGGAGGAATCATAATCCTTGTGTCGTTGGTTCGAATCCGACTACCGCTAAATTTTCTTGAAAATTTGAGGTAGAGCAACACGAGCAATTTGTGTTGCGGCGGATGAGAAGTGAAGGCCGCTTGCGGCCGAACCGGCGGGGACCGGAATCCGACTAACGCTAAATCTCCTTAAATCCCGAAAAGTGGCAAAAAAGCTTCCTTAAACCCCGAAAAGTTGCCAGAATAGAGTAAAAGGGGGGTCTTAATCATCACAAAGTTGTCTAAGGTCTTTGTCTCAAATAAATCGATGATTATCTGCTAATTGAGAGCGCGATTAAAGAAAAAAAGATTTGTTAATAACTCATGTGATCGAGTTTGATTTTTCCTTTAAAGACTCTGTAGATGTAAGGAAAGTAAAAGAAGGAAAGAGGCGCGCCTGTAAAGGAGACGCCGACAAGGATCCAGAGAGCAAGCTCGGAAACTGAACTGTTAATGAGGGTGAGCGAGCCCAGTGGATCGATCGTTGACCTGGCGATATAAGGAAATGTTCCGAGTAAGAATAGGCTTAGAAGTAAGAAAATTGAAATGCAGGAAAATAAAAAGGCTTTCCCATCTTGTTTTTTTCGAATGAAGACAGGAATTGCAACGACGGCTGCAAAGCTCAAAAAAGGAACGACCATTAAAAATGGAAAACGAAAAAACGGCCTGAGCATATGAGGCTCTAGGGAAAACGTCATTGCTGAAGCGATAATCCACATCGCTAAAAATAAGACGACTGTTACATGGCTCCATCTGCGGATTTTTTCATGGAAAGCTCCTTCTGTTTTCATGAGCACAAAAAGTGCTCCGTGCATCATAAAACATGAAATGCCCAGCAGGCCGATGATCAGCGTATAGGGATGGATAAGGGCCGGAAATCCTCCTTCTAAGACGCCTTCGTGGTTAAGCGGCATGCCGTGAATAAGATTTCCCAGAAGAATACCCACGATCAAAGCGAGGATGAGGCTTGCGCTAAAAAAGCAGATATCCCAGAAAGACCTCCAGCGCGGACTTGGATTTTTACTTCGAAATTCAATAGCAGCAGCTCTTAACATAAATCCAAAAAGCATCAGCATGAAAGGTGTGTAAAGATTAGGCGCAAGAATAGAGAACGCTTTTGGAAATGCTGCAAAGAGAACGCCACCTCCAATTACAATCCAAGTAGAATTGCCATCCCAGACAGGACCGATGGCGTTTAACATGATTCTTCGTTCGAGATCTGTGCGGGTAAAAAGATGGAGGCAGCCGACGCCTAAGTCAAAACCATCCAGTGTTGCATAAGCAACAATGGCTACCATAAAGACGATGTACATGAGATGTTGAGCGATCAAGAGACTATCCATTGGCTTTTCCTTGGTAAACATCTCGGTAGGGGAGTTCTTCTTCTCCTGCATCCGGGCCGCTTTTAATTTTCTTATCGAGCAGCAGTAAAAAGAGAGCAAAAAAGAGAAGGTACATGATGATGAACATGATAAGCGATCCTAGCACTTGACCCGAAGAAATAATAGGGGAGAAGGCGTCTTTTGTTTTAAGGAGTTTATAGACAACATAAGGCTGCCTTCCCATGCAGGCGCTATACCAGCCTGCAATGTTGGCAATTTGCGGGAATATGACGGTCAAAGTTAAATATTTTAGGAAAATGGGCTTCATGCTCCATTTTTTCTTCCACCAATAATATCCGCCGATTGCAGCGCCAGCTGCCATCGCACCCCACATGATGATCATAAGGTGATAAAGCTGAAACACGATAGGAACACGAGGCCACTGATCGGGAGGAAACTGATCCAACCCTCGCACGGGGGTCTCTGCATTACGGTATGTCATTAAGCTGAGCAGACCGGGAACTGCAAGGCCGTGCACGGTTTGTTTTTCGCTATCGACCCAGCCGAGAACATAGGCAGGTGTGTGGGACTCGGTCTTGTACACGCCTTCAAACGCCGCAAACTTCTCGGGATTGTACTGGGCGACTTTTCTGGCTAAATGATCGGCAGAAACCAGCTGAAAGACGGTGGTGACCATCGTGATTAAAAGACCAACCTTCATACTCATGATGGCAAACTCTTTATGCCGTTTTTTCAGCAGATAATAAGCGGCCACGCTTACAATTAAAAAACCGCCGGACATCCAAGCTCCTAAAAGAACATGGGTGATATGGCTCATATTGGAGGGATTAAAGAAGACCTCTGCCCATTTAGAGACTTGGGCGACCTCTGTTCCATCCGGTAAGGTTGTTAATTTATATCCAGCAGGCGTCTGCATCCATGAATTAAAACTGACAATCCAAACAGCGCTAAAATGGGCGCCAAGTGAAACTAGAATAGTCGAAAGAAAATGAATTTTGGGGCTGACTTTGTTCCAACCAAAGAGAAGCACGCCTAGAAAGCCTGCTTCGACAAGGAAGGCGAACATTCCTTCAGCGCCGATAATACTGCCGGAGACATCACTGACAAACCTCGAGTAGCGGGCCCAGTTAGTCCCCAAAGAAAACATCATCGGTATGCCGGTGGCAACACCTAGGGCAAAGGTCATGGCAAACACTTTGAGCCAAAATTTAACAAGCTTTTCCCAAAGAGGGTTTTTTGTTTTTAAGAACATGCCTTCCATCAAGATG
>JAGOLG010000030.1 GCA_017994195.1 Rhabdochlamydiaceae bacterium | reverse complement strand
GCCTTATTTTTGTGGCTGGCATTATTTATGGACTTATCTATGAACTTTCAGGATTTTTAGAGGGAAGCATTATCTGTCACTTTGGAGTAAACCTACTCCACATGCTTTTCTTTACGTATCATGCGGAGTAAGCAATTCTGTTAATGAGCTTCAGGTGCTTTTGATTCAGCTTCATTCGCAGATTGATGCGCGTTTATGAATTGATCTACCGCTGCATCAGGTGTCAGATTTTCTTTTTCTGCAGTTGTTAGAACTTCAAGACGCTCATCTACATTCATTTCGTTAAATGCAATAGAATGATCTTGAGTCAGTTTAGAGGCAAAAGAAGCCTCTTCTCCGGATACTTGAGCTACTTCCGATGAGCTATTACAAGTTGAAGCAGATGAGCTGCATGAGCCTGCATCTGCAAAGCTTGCAATGAGCGTCATCAGACCTGCCGCTAGCATTAGTTTTTTATTCATTGTTGTTTCCTTATTGTTACAGATGTAATCACACTCGTTGAATACATCTTATTTTACAGGGCATCCCACAGGAGTTTTGCCCTGCGGGTTAGAACCGTTTGCGCTTGATACATTTTGAACTGCGTCATCAGGAGATACTGCCTTGCCGCTTGCATCTGGATTTGAGGCCATTTGCATTGCAGAGGCTCGCTGAGCATCGGAAAATTTTGAGCAGAACATCGTACGATTTGCTGCAGTTAGCTGGCCTGCAAATTGCTGCATTGCTGAAGACATATTACTGCAATCCATTGATGTTGACATGGGCATTGCAGCCTCTTCTGCCCAAACATGGGCTCCAAGAAAACAAGAAGCAATCACTAACATACTAATTTTGCTCATCTTAAATCCACCTATAGTTGAAGACTAGTTAAACACCACTCTAATGACTTCACTTCTTTTTTGTCTATGAGTCACCAAATGCATGGAGATATTTGCAAAACTACCTCCTTTATTTTTTATTCACGACGCTTTATGAAGTAAATATGAGACTATCTCACTATTCCGATTTTCCTATTTTTGATCTTTTTGGCATCTTCGATCTCTGCTTTCTCTGCCATGTGGTTTTCACATTGTCTTCGAAAGCAAAGATCAAATCTGCGCAAAAATCTCTAAAAATATTTAAAACCGGAATAGTGGGATAGTCTCATGAGCGAAAGACCTATCGAATGCGGCGAATGCAAAAGAGCTGTCAAAGTTCTCTATAAAGAAATTATTGGGGACGTTATCACCTGCACAGAGATGTGCAATGAATGCCCTGTGCTTAAAGCCAAACTCCATGGAGAAACGCCTTCTTCTAAAAATACTGAGCAGTCCCTATGCTGCGGCGTGTGCGGAACTTCATTGGAAGCGGTGCAAACAGGTCAACCGGTCGGCTGTCCAGAGTGTTATAGTGTTTTTGCAAATTATATTATCAGCGAGCTCATTGATGCTGGAGGTATCCCGTCGGCGCTCAAGAAAAAAGCTCAAGCTCAAAAGCTACAAACCTTCCACATCGGCAGATCCCCGCAGCAGCCCAGCTCTCCGGTTCTTTCTTCTAAACTTTCTTCTTTAAATGAGGCTTTGAATGAAGCTCTCAAAAAAGAAAATTATGAACAAGCCGCTTCAATCCGAGACCAAATTAAAGCTTTAACGGAAAAACATGAATAAATTACCCGAAGCACTTTATCAAAATACGGCATGGGATCAGGAAAAAAATCCTATTTGGATGGGGTCAACGCTTCATCTATATCGTAATTTTTCACTCTATAAGTTTCCTGGCAAAATGACGCCGGCAGAAATGTCCGGAAGCCTTAAAACAGTTTTCGAAACCATTCAAAAACTACCCTCGCTTCAGCCGCTCGTGCTTTTCCCAGCCGAAACATTGACGCCCTTAGATAAAGAACTTCTTTTTGAACATTTTCAATGCTCTAAAGGTTTTCAAGAAATGCATGAAGGGCACGGCTTCGCCTTCAATACAGAGCGCAGATATCTTATCACGATCAATGAGAGCAACCATCTCCAGATCCATCAAGCCAGTCAAGAAAACGACTTAGTGAGCGCATGGACCTCTCTTGCTGCAATCGACGATGCCATTGGACGAGAACATCCCTATGCTTTCTTACCACGTTTTGGATTCCTAACCGCCGACCCCATGCTCTGTGGGACCGCTTTAGAGGCTCGGATTTTCCTACATGTGCCGGCACTTCATCACACTGGAAAACTCAAAGATCTTCTAACCGAATTGAGTGATGAGCAGATTTCTTTTGAAGGGCTTGAAGGATCTACCGAAGACTTGATCGGCGACTTTCTTGTCTTAAAAAATCATTATACACTTGGAATCTCTGAAGAGACGACCCTCAGCTTACTTCAAAGCACAGCGCAGAAAATTGTTGCTGCTGAAAATAAATTGCGGGATGAACAAAAAACAAAAGCGACGGATGCCCTCAAAGATTTTGTCGGCCGATCTTTTGGACTCATCATGCACTCTTATCAACTCCATCCCAAAGAAGCACTTAGCGGCCTTTCCGGCCTCAAGCTAGGAGTGCTGCTTGGATGGATTTCCGGCACAACCTCCCAAAAACTCTCCATTCTTATGCTCAAACTTCGCCGTGGCTACCTTGCTCACCTGCTCAATCTTCAAACAAGCGACACACAAGAACTATCCCACAAAAGAGCCGAATGGCTCCATCAAGAGCTTAAAGGAACCACGATTACGGAATAATTAGAGGTTCTTTGCAAAACAGAGCGCAACGGCATATGTCAGAAAGGGATCTCTACAGAAAACCCGTTTTACTTCACCACGGATTTTGCATTCATAATATCCATCCGCCAGAGCTTTTTTAATTTCTGCATGTGTTAGAATGATAATTTTTTCAATTGCCTCTGAACTTTCCGGAGTACTTTTCTGGGAACCAGCAACTTTTGCATAGTAGATAGGAACAACAGAAGAAAGAACTCCTGAGTCAGGAATCATCTGTCCTAGAAGAATAAGCTCGCCCACCACCTTGCCCGTCTCTTCAAACGTTTCTCGTCTGGCTGCATCCTCGGCTGTTTCATTGTCGTTGACACCGCCTCTAGGAAGCTCAAGTTCCCATGAACGGGTGGCATGGCGGTAATTGCAGTTGAGCACGACCCCTTTGCCTTCAATGTAAGGCATGACGCAAACCCCTACAGCTGCTGGACTTTGAAGCGCTTTATTCCAAAGAATGCGTCCATAAACCCCTTCAGCGCCGCTGGGGAAGCGAACTGCATCATTGACCCACGTCCAATATCTATCTTTTTTAATAAGCCCTACATCACGCCCTGTTTTGGCTTCGATTTCTGCCATTTTCTCCGGAGCAATTAAAATTTCAATTTCTCCCTTCTTCGCATCTCCTAACACAGCCACTAGAACCGGATTATCTCGGATCATCTCCAAATACTCCAGACGGCTCTTCTCAGATGCACTCAAAAATGAGAGACAGCTTACAAACAAAATTAAATATTTCATGGATTTCCTTCTAGATTTTGAGAACGATTTTAATTAAACTGCGAAACAAATGGAAGCTAATTTTGCAGCATTAATTTTAATGGGTGGAGAAGGAAAAAGACTGGGCAGCTCTTTACCTAAGCAATTTCATACATTAGATGCCTTAAAGGTTTATCAACATACGTTGGAGACTTTTAGGCGATCGGGGCTTTTTCAAGAAATCATTCTAGTTTGTCATCCGGATTGGATAGAAACGGTTCAGGAAGAGACCTCCGCCTTCGCTGAAGTAAAGGTTGTAGTTGGCGGTAAGACTCGGCAAGCTTCTTCATGGGAAGGACTGAAAGCCTGCCACCCGAACTGCCAGTACGTCATGATTCATGACGCAGTTCGCCCTTTTGTCTCGCAAGAGATTTTGCAAAACAATGCTGAAGCTGTGCTTAAATACGGCGCCGTGGATACCGTGATCCCTCTTGCAGACACAATTGTAATCACAGGCATCGGAAGCACGATCGATTCAATCCCTCCAAGAGATCAATTCCGCAGAGGACAAACTCCCCAGACTTTTTCCTACCCGCTCATCTGCGAGGCGCATGAAAGAGCCCAGCAAGCAAATGCCACTGACGATTGCAGCTTGGTTATGGATCTAGGCGTCTCCGTGTATCTAGTCGAAGGAGCAGATGAGAATATGAAAATTACGACAGAATGGGATCTATTCATCGCTGAATATTTCTTACGAAGCCAAAACAAATTGCAAGAGCATTCTAATGGCTATTAACCCGATGTTTCGCTCAGATCGAGACTACCGCACTTTTCTAACCATCCTTCTCACTTACCTCCTTGATCTTGTCGGTTTCTCGATCGTATTCCCCGTTTTGGCTCCCCTTTTGCTCAACCCCGATCTTCACTTTTTTCAGGCGGGAACACTTGAGATTGCTAAAACGACAATGCTTGGGTTTCTCTTTGCTGTATTTGGAATCACCCAGTTTTTTGGAGCTCCGATTGCAGGAGTGCTTGCAGATCATTACGGGCGCTATCGGATCTTTTTAGTAACGATTGCCCTCTCTTTTTTTGGATACCTCCTCATGGCTTACAGTATCTATTTACAGAGTATCGCATGGCTTGTTGTCGGTCGGATGGTTACAGGGTTTTGCTCAGGAAATTTTGCCTTGGCTCAATCTGCCACAGCAGATCTTACCGATGTCAAACATCGAGGCAAAGCTTTTGGTGTTCTACTTGGAGTTGGAGGTCTTGGTTTTGTCGCGGGTCCGTGGATTGGAGGAAAATTGGCAAATCCTCATTGGCTATTTGGATCAGGAGCTTTTCTTTTTGCTGCGATTGCAGCCCTCATCAATTTTTTCATGATCTATTTCTTTTTTGGAGAAACCTGGAAACGGAAACAAGCTCATGTAAAACTTCTCTCCACTTTTAAAGATATTCGGATCGTATTGCATCAAAAAAAGCTGAAGATCATCCTCATTACCTACCTTCTGTTTTCGATCGGATGGGGATTTTTTCTTGTCTTTTCCCCGACATACCTCGTTCAAAAATTTGCTCTGGAATCGAGTCAAATTGGCGATATCTTTGCCTATATGGCCTTAATTTGGTTTTTTGTTTCTATGTATCTCAACAAAGAATTGATCGCCAAATTCTCTTTGCGCTCATTAATCCTAACAGGCGCTCTGATCTCTTCAATAGGGGTTGCACTTTACGTTTGTCCAAATACACTTTGGCCCTATTGGTTTATTATCCCCATAGCACTTCTTGGAGGAGCTCTTTGCTGGGTGAATCTGGGAACACTCTTATCTGTAGAAGCTTCTGATGAAATGCAGGGAAGAGCACTGGGAGTCAGTGGATCGATGTGGTCGATTGGACAGATCGTAGCACCCCTTATCGCAGGACCACTCGCCGGTTGGAATATCTACTCTCCTCTACTTGTTGGAGCAATCTGCATCCTGCTTTGCTTGATTTACTTTTCTTTTTTCTACCACAGATCAAACACGCGTAACATGAGGCAATAAGGCTATTCATAGGGGGATGCTCCTATATCTCATCAGGAAATTATTCTAGATTGAAATTTTTTTTATATAGTTATACATGTAAGCTTATAGGGCTTCATGAAACGAAACATCCTCATCATTGGACTTTTTACAATCCTCTTAGTTATCATTATTACGCTTATCAATTTGATTCTTCGTGAAAAGAAAAACCCCAATGAACTCACTCTTTATGGCAATGTCGATGTGCGCCAAGTCGATATTGGATTTCGAGTGCCTGGACAAGTGACAGATCTAATGTTTGAAGAGGGAGATCATGTAGCGCAAGGGAAACTAATGACTACCCTTGATCAAACCCCATACGATAGTCAACTAAAAGAAGCGATCGCTAATCTTAAAGCAGTCGAAGTCAATTTAGAAAATGCCGAAGTACTTGTAAGGCGGCGCGAAGAGCTCATTCGTGTCGGCGGCGTCTCCCAAGAAGACTTGGATAATGCACGCACAAATCGGAATCAATTGATTGCAAATCTAGTTCAAGCCGAGTCAGCAGTCCAAATAGCTGAAGATAATTTAAAATATACTGAAGCCTTTGCTCCAACGGATGGAATTATTTTAACACGGATACGCGAACCTGGAACCGTCGTCAACCCTGCAGATCCTGTCTACACACTATCTGTCACCTCGCCTGTTTGGATTCGAGCGTTTGTAGATGAACCTCATCTTGGTCAAGTCTATTATGGGATGCCGGCAGAAATTTACACCGATATTGAAAATGGCAACGTATATACAGGGACCGTTGGTTTCATCTCTCCCGTTGCTGAGTTTACACCCAAGACCGTTGAAACAACACAGCTGAGAACGGATCTCGTCTACCGCCTCCGGATTTATGCAGACAATCCCGATCGGAGTTTAGTCCAAGGAATGCCTGTCACTGTTAAGCTCAAACTCAAGAAAACCCATGCTCGTCGAGATTAAAAACCTCTCTAAACAGTTCACATCTCTTGCACTGGATAACATCTCCGCCTCGTTTCCAAAAGGAAAAATCATTGGAATAGTTGGACCCGACGGCTCTGGAAAAACGACACTCATCCGTCTCATGGCAGGACTCTTAAAACCGACAGCCGGATCGATCACGATTGAGGGTTATGACACCATCAAAAATGCAGAAAAAGTCCATTTTTTAACAGGCTACATGCCGCAGCGCTTTGGTCTATATGAAGATCTCACTGTCTTGCAAAACTTGAATCTTTACGCCGATCTTCGTGGTGTAATAGGAGAAGAAAGAAAACAGACCTTTGAAAAGCTTTTAAAGTTTACAGGCCTAGCTCCCTTTACAGACCGTTTTGCAAGAGCCCTTTCTGGAGGAATGAAACAAAAGCTGGGGCTTGCCTGCGCGCTTGTCAAAAAACCGGCGCTTCTTCTCTTAGATGAGCCAAGTGTAGGCGTAGATCCCATCTCCAGGCGAGAGCTCTGGACAATGGTTTATGATTTGATTGAAGATGGAATTTCGGTTGTCTGGAGCACGGCTTATTTGGATGAAGCAGAACGCTGCAATACCACTCTTTTGCTGAATGAAGGCAGGCTTTGCTTTTTTGGCGATCCTCATGAGCTGACAGAGCGTGTCAATCACCGCACTTTCAAAGTATTCAACATCGAAGGAGACAGAAGAAAACTTCTTTTCGACATCCTAAAAGACAAAAATGTCATGGATGGCGTCATCCAGGGCCGCGATTTACGGATTCTTATCAGAGAACATGAAACTCCTCCTCAAGGATTGCATGTAGAACCGACTCCTCCTCGTTTTGAAGACGGTTTTATTGATATTTTAGGAGGAGGCCCCGGCGGCTTTTCAGAGCTAGCAAGCAAAGCGCCCACCGTTCAGGACGGCGTCCACATCGTCATTGTTGCAGAAAAACTAACAAAAAAATTCGGGACATTTACTGCAGCAGAAAATATCTCCCTCCAAGTTAAAAAGGGGGAAATCTTTGGACTGCTCGGACCTAATGGCGCAGGAAAAACAACGACTTTTAAAATGCTTTGCGGCCTTCTTAAACCAACATCAGGACAGGCCTCTGTAAATGGTGTCGATTTACTCAAAGCCCCCAGCGTCGCAAGATCCCACATCGGTTATATGGCGCAAAAATTTTCCCTCTACGGTAATTTGAGCGTTTTTCAAAATCTCGATTTTTTTGCAGGCATCTACAACCTCTCAAATCACGAAAAAAAAATCGCCATCCAAGAAATGATCGAAACATTCAGCCTTCGGCCTTATCTTGATGCCAGTGCTGATTCTCTCCCTTTAGGATTTAAGCAGCGGCTTGCGCTTGCGTGCGCCAACATGCACCATCCTCCGGTGTTATTTCTCGATGAACCGACCTCCGGCGTCGATCCTATTACAAGACGTGAATTTTGGAATCACATCAACGGCCTTGTCGGCAAAGGTGTCACCATCATGGTCACCACGCACTTCATGGATGAAGCCGAATATTGCGACAGGATTGCGCTTGTCTACCGTGGTAAAATCATCAACATGGATACACCGGATAGCCTTAAAGACAAAGCCAAAGCTGTAACGCTCGAAGAGGCTTTTATTAAAATGATCGAGGATTATGACAGGAGATAGAGCAAGAAGACTGCGCGCGCTCATTACAAAAGAGTTTTTCCAGATTATCCGCGACCCTAGCTCGCTGCTTATTTCAGTAGTGCTTCCTCTCATTTTAATGTTTTTGTACGGCTATGGAGTATCGCTTGACCTAGACCATTTGAGAATGGGCCTTGTCATGGAAGATACGTCCCCAGACGCTCAAAGTTTTGCACAGTCCGTCAAAGACTCCCGTTACTTCGATGTTAAAATTGTGCGTGATAGGCGCGATCTCAACGAAGATCTGACGCGAGGATCGATACGAGGCATGTTCATTATTCCTTCCTATTTCACGCAATATCGTTTTAGGCCCGATAAGATGGCTCCCATTCAAGTCATTGCAGATGGAAGTGAAACCAACACTTCAAACTTTGTACAAAATTACGCACAGGGCGTCTTTAATAACTGGCTGATGCAAGAAGCCAAAATGAGCGGCATTTCAAAAGACGCCCCCGTCATTACCGTCCAATCCCGCTACTGGTACAACGAGCAGCTAGAGAGCCGTTATTTTCTCCTCTCTGGATCGCTTGCCATTATCATGACGCTGATTGGATCGCTTTTGACTGCTCTTGTCGTTTCAAGAGAATGGGAGCGAGGCACAATGGAAGCATTGATGTCTACGCCAGTGGGCATTTGGGAACTAGTCTTAGGAAAAGTGATTCCATATTTTTTTTTAGGAATGGGCTCGATGGCCCTCTGTGTTTTAGTTTCTGTCTTTGTCTATGATTTGCCCCTGCGTGGATCATGGCTTCTTTTAGCGGGCGTCTCTGCACTCTTTTTATCATGCGCTCTTGGACTAGGACTGATGATCTCGACGATCACGAAAAATCAAGTATTTTCTTATCAAATCACACTCATCGTCGCCTTTTTACCGGCGTATATACTTTCTGGATTCCTTTTTGAAATTCACAGCATGCCCAAATGGATTCAGCTTCTGACCTATATCATCCCAGCTAAATATTTCGTGCAAAGCCTGCAAAGCTTATTTCTTGTTGGTAACGTCTGGAAGTTGATCTTGATCGACATGATTCCTATCATCACGATTGGCCTTCTCTTTTTTATGATAACCGCTGTTAAAACCGTCAAGAGGCTCGATTGAAAAAAATCATCTCCCTCATTTGGAAAGAGCTCCTCACCGTTCTCCGCGATAGGAAAGTGCGGCTTTCTATTTTACTGCCTCCTATCATTCAGCTTTTTATCTTCACTTATGCAGCCACACTCGATGTGAAAAACGTGCCGATCGGGATTCTAAATCGGGATAATGGCGAACAAGCGTTTCTCTTAGTAGAACGTTTTTACGGAACGAAGATTTTTAATAACAACATCATCTTTCTCAAAGGAGTCCAGGAAATCGGGCCTTTCATCGACCTCCAAAAAGGAGTCATGGTCGTTTCCATTGATGAACAGTTTTCACGTAATCTGGATGCTGGCAAGCCGGCCACCGTTCAGCTCATTCTCGATGGACGAAAGTCCAATACCGCTCAAATCGTTGCAGGCTATACAGGACAGATCATCAACCGCTTTAATAACGACTTTACTGCAGCCCTAGATCTCAAAATCCAAAATGTAGAGCTGGTCCCGCGCACGTGGTTCAATCCCAATACTCTCTATTATTGGTACAACATACCATGTCTGGTCGGCGTCTTATCGATGCTTATCTGCCTAGTCGTCACCACTCAATCAGTCGCCCGCGAGCGAGAGCTAGGCACATTTGATCAACTCCTCGTCTCGCCGCTCATGCCCCATGAAATCCTCATCGGAAAAATCATCCCCGGAATCATCATCGGCTTTATAGAAGGAACTTTTATGCTCACGATGGGAACCCTTGTTTTAGGCGTTCCATTTACAGGTTCCCTGCTTCTTTATTTCATGAGTCTCTTCATTTTTGTTTCTTCTGTCAGCGGCATCGGCCTTTTTATTTCTTCTCTTTCGACAACGCAGCAGCAAGCCATGCTCGGAACGTTTGTCTTTATGGTGCCCTCAGTGCTCATGTCGGGCTTTGCCACCCCCATTGAAAATATGCCCCAATGGCTTCAGCCATTTACCTATATAATCCCTCTCAGATATATGTTGGTTATATCGAAGGGACTTTTCCTAAAGGCAATGCCGGCCAAAATTGTGCTGGAAAATGCCTGGCCTCTCATCGTAATTAGTTGTGTAAACTTTATCGGAGCCGCATGGTTTTTTCGCAGAAGACTCGAATAGCCCTCTTGATCATTCTTGCCGGATGTGCTGTCGGCCCTAACTACAAAGAGCCGGAAAATAACGTCTCCGACGCCTGGATATCTCAAACTTTCTCAACAGAGGCACCTCCTACCGAATGGTGGAAAGTCTTTAATGATGAGCTCCTGACTAAATACATCGAAAGAGCCGCTGAATACAACAACGACGTGCTGACTGCCGAATCTAACATCTTGCAAGCCCGCGCCATGAGGCAAATTGCCGCTTCATCATTTTTTCCAAAAATTGGAGCCGATGTCAATGCCACCAAAACATACTTTAGTAAAAATGGACCCATCTTTCAATCTGGCCCCAGCGCAGGCGTTTTGCCCGGAACCCTCTCACCTACAACAGGTCTTACCTTTACACCGCAAATCCCCCAGATTCAAAATCTCTATAACGCGCTTTTTGATGTTTCATGGGAAATCGACCTTTTTGGAAAAACACGCCGCACCGTTGAAGCTGCAGATGCCCTCATAGGAAGGGCCATAGAGCAAAGGAACGATACACTTATCTCCGTCATGGCAGAAATTGCCCGCAATTATCTTGAGCTGAGAAGTTTTCAAAAAAAGGCCCAGCTCACTGAAGAAAACATTCAAATTTTAGAGCGCAAAGAATCGATCATCCAGCAGCAGCTACAGTCCGGCTTTGTCTCCCGCATCAACTACGAATTCATCCGCGCTCAGCTCGCCACTGAACGCGCGCTGCTTCCCGATATCAAAGCTCAAATCCACCGAGCGATTTACACTCTTTCAATTTTAACAGGCGATGTCCCCGAAGCACTGATTGAAGAACTGATCATTCCTGCTCCGCTCCCCTTAGTTCCCGATACCGTTTCTATCGGATTAAGATCGGATCTTCTCCGAAGACGTCCTGACATCCGCAGGGTAGAAAGAGAACTTGCAGCAGCAACTGCCAATGAAGGAGTTGCGATCGCTTCCTTTTTTCCAACGATCACCCTTCTAGGCGATGGAGGATTTCAGTCGCTTATGGTAAAAAACCTCTTTTCCATGGGAAGTAAAACATGGGCGATTGGCGGCGACATGATGATGCCTGTTTTTGAAGGAGGTAAACTCATGGGTAATTTAAAAGCTAAACGAGCAGAGACTGCCGCCACCGCCCACCATTATCAACAAACCGTGCTCAGTGCTTTAGAAGAAACCGAAAGCGCGCTCATATCGTATACGCAAGATCTCAAGACAAGCTATGAAAGAAAAGACTCCGCCGAAAAATACCGCAGCCTCGTCTTCTTAAGCCAGCAAAGACACACTTATGGGCTTATCTCCCTTCTCGATCTTCTCGATACAGAAAGAGATCTCAACACCTCCGAGCAATCGCTCTTGGATAGCACAACCGCTTCCCTTCTCGATCTCGTCACTCTCTACAAATCTCTCGGTGGCGGCTGGGAAATTAAGGCTGATTAGCCATAGTCTGGCGAAAGCACCAAAGACTCACTGCAGTGCCTGAATAACCCGTTGCAAAAGAAATAAGAGCTACGGCAACCAATCGATAAGCCATTGCAGACATAATTAAGGGGGTAGGTTTTTGAAACTTCATTGCATGCATACCAACTGCGAACGTCCCCGTACAAAAAATGGATGCAGCTATCTTGACATTCGACATAACTTGTTTCTGATAATAGTCCAATTTTGCTTGACCATCCTTACCGATTTGGCTATCAAGAGAATTCCAAGCAAAATAGTTCCTTGCTACATTTATGGCGATAATCGGCGTAGCAAGAGAAGAAATGATACTGTACATATTAATCACCTTTGTTAATGACGTCTGGTAAAAATCCACCTGCTTGCATATTCCACATGCGAGCGTAATGGCCGCCGCTTTTTAGCAAGTCAAGATGGGATCCTTGTTCAACAATTTTACCATGATCAAAAACTAAAATACGATCCATTTTTGCGAGCGTAGAAAGCCGATGGGCGATCACAAGCGTCGTTCGGTTTTGCATGAGCTTTTCTAAACTATCTTGGATGTACCTCTCCGTCACGGAATCGAGCGCAGATGTGGCTTCATCCAGAATTAATATTGGCGCGCCGGTGAGCATTGCACGCGCAATCGCAATCCTTTGTCTTTCTCCACCGGACAATTTGGTTCCGCGCTCACCAACAAGCGAGGCATATCCTTGAGGGCTTCTTTTGATAAACTCATCGCAGTGGGCAAGTTTTGCCGCTTGAATTACTTCTTCTTTAGAAGCATCGATGCGCCCATACCGGATGTTATCTTCCAAAGATCTGTGAAATAATAGAGGATCTTGCGGAATTAAAGTCACCTGGGAACGGAGCGACTCTAATGTAACTCCCGCAATATCTTGACCGTCAATTAAGATCCTTCCCTTCTCTACTGGATAAAAACGCAAAATCAAATTAACAAACGTCGATTTTCCCGCACCCGAATAACCGACAAGGCCCACTTTTTCGCCTGCCTTTATGTGGACAGCCTTATTTTGAAAAAGCTCTTTCTCTCCATATTGAAATGAAACGTTCTCAAAAATGATTTCACCTTGCTTTGCATCAAGCGGTTTGGCATTTGGTTTATCCAGTACGTCTTGAGGATCCTGCATGACAGTAAGCGCCTGGCTTGCAATCCCAATCGATTGGAAAAACTGAGGAATCACTTCCCCGGCAAACCATAGCATCATCATCACGTTCCACGTCGTATTAAAAATCTGGATGATTTCTCCCGTGGTGATCACTCCTTGCATCCAACATACGACCATATAACTAAAAAGAACAACCGCCCCAGCAAGATACAGAATAGATAGACTTAAAAACATCCAAGCGACATAGCGGCGCGCGTTGTAATTTTTGATTCTTTCTTCGTTTTGGTACTGTGCAATTTGACTTTTTTCAAACCGGAAACGAAAGAAAAGATTCACTGTGAAGTTGCTGGTTAAACTATCAACAAGTTTACCAGCAAGAGAGCTGCGCGCCTCTCCATGAATGTTGGAGTTTGCAGAACACTTTTTTGTGAATGCAAAACAAATCGATAAATGCAGCAAAATCCAGCCTCCGAGGATCATCGCAAAAAGAGGGCTTACCTCGTAAAAAAATATAATCGATACAATACAAGAGACGACTGCAGGGACAAAAATCATCATATTCTGTAATAGCATCGTCACTTGAGTTGTCATGTCGCTGATTTTATTCGACAAGCTTCCTGCAAAATGCTCATTAAAATATTTAGGTGAATGGTGTTGAATATGATCAAACATCGCCATCCGGATATCGGCCTCTAACTTAGGAATGGCCCGCGCCTGCAAAAAATCTCTGGCCCGAAAACCGCTCTCTACCAACACGAGCAGCGCTCCTCCCATCAGCAAGAGCCCTTTTAAAACCGGCCAAGCAGCTGCCCTATCAGCCTCATGGACTGTAAAGGCATCGATAATCAGCCTTAGAATGTAAGGCGCTACTGTAGCATCCAATGCCCACACGAGAGAAAGCAAATAAATAAAGAAAAACTTCCATCGCTGGACGCTAATAAACTTCCAGATGAAACGAAATAATGATGTTGAATTTATCTTATTCATACTTACATGCCTGGGAGAATTTTATAACATTCAAGGATTTATCTCTGCGGGTAAATAAGTTATGCGCTCTAAAAAACCGCTAGATATTTTTTACCAGATTAAAGCCGGGTGCCGAACCGATTGCCTGACTCATACCTTTTGAGACCGGTGTAAAACACCAAAAATGCAAGAGCAAAAAAGCCGAAGGAGCTTCCTATGAGCAAAAGGAGATGCGTCCATGAAAACGCACGCACAAGCTCGACGGGGAAATAGCTAATGACCCCTGCAGGAATCGCGGTAAACATCACGACTTGGAGTGCTCCCGAATAGATATTCGTCGGATAAATCGAAAAAAGGTAAAGAGCATCGCAGTATTTTTTAGAGAGCCCTTCGACAGATCCCATCCAAAACGGAAGGCTATGCACAATCACGCTGAAGGAAGTAAAGACCAAACAGCTGCTCAAACTTCCTATCAGAGTGAAGAGGATCTCATAGGGCGAATAGATCCCCCCAAGGATGAAGAGGGCAATGACCGTCATCAAGTTCCCCCATCCCTTCGTAAAGGATTTAGAGCCTACAACATGCAGGAGCAGATTTTTAGGCTGCGTCATAAACGGATCAAGGTCGCCGCTTGGAATCATGTGGGATAAATTTCTAACGCCTCCAAAACAAATTTGCGTAAGTCCATACCCTCCGGAAACAACAGCCATCAGGACAACCATATCGTGAAAATCCCAGCCCGCCACATGATTAAATTGTCGAAAAAAGATCCACCATAGTGAGAGAAAAATCAAGTTGTTGGCAATCATCAATGCACACTCAAGCAGAAAAGCGCCCCGCTTGCTCATCGAAGCTTTAATGCTGGTGCGAAGAAGGTGTTTGATAAAGATGAGCGTACTACGCATGCATTAGCCTCCCTCTACGTTCAGTATTCGAAGGCCGCGGTGGTAGAGAGCCCATAGACAGAGGACGCCAATCCCGCCCCATAGGAGAATAGAGCCCCCTAAAGTCAATACATGCTGCAGGTTGAAATCTAGCGCAAGGGCACTTCTTTCTCCTAAAATCACAGGAAAAGGAGTCAAATGAGCTATCTTCTGGATCCATTGAGGATAAACCGTGAGTGGAAGCATCAACCCTCCCAGCATAAATAAAAGCTTCTCCCAGATCCAAAAAAATGGATCGGCTGTCTGCAGCCAAAAAGCAGTCACTCCAATGATCATTCGAAATAGAATAGCTATGATCCCTGCTGCAAACCCAAAAAGAAGCGTTACCCATAAACCCATCGGCTCAAAAGGCAGCATCCCTACTTGCAGGTAAGTAAATAAGACAGTAACGGCGCCTAAAAACAGTAAGTTTACAGTCAGCGTGCCAAGAGATTCCATAAAGATAGATCCCAAATAAGAAATAGGCCTTGGAAGCCTGTAGGCCAGCGCTCCGCTTCGCAAATCGAGTTCCATTGCATCATGCACATCAGGAACAGCGATCAGCACCCATTCTTTGAACGCTATATACCAAAGAAGTTGATCAGGGCTATAAGCAACGATCCCCTTTCTTGCCGCAGCAATTTTCCAAAGATGTGCAAAAATAATCAAACACGTGATCAAGAAGATGCTGAGGCCCACTAGAGCCTTGTAATTTTTTAAAGCATGGACAACTGATAGGCGAAAAATAGCAAAATATTTTTGCATATCACTTTCTTCCGTATAAGATGCTAATCACTTCTTCCATTGACAGATCTTCAATCGTCACGTCCTTTAACCCTGAGAATTTTAGAGTCTCCTGAATCACACGCTCAATCGGCGTCACACTGATATCAATCTCGCAGCGAAAGTTATGATGCGCGTTTTCCAAAATCTTTATTCCAGGAAGGTTTAAAGAAAGACTCTCTTCCTCTGTCACTAATGAGAGCAGTTTTTTTCTCATATAGTTTTTCTTCAATTCTCTGAGAGTTGTATCGCTAATAATCGATCCTTTATCGAGCACAATCACCCGATCGCATACTTGTTCGATGTCGGCCGTATCATGCGATGTCAAAAACAGCGTTGTCCCATGCTCCTTCGAAAGTTTATTTAAAAGACCCCGTATCATTAATTTGGCGTTGATATCGAGCCCTATTGTCGGTTCATCAAGAAACAAGATTTTCGGATGATGGAGTAGGCTAGCAACAATTTCGCAACGCATCCTCTCGCCTAGCGAGAGCTGCCTCACTGGCTTCTTAAGCAAATGTTCGATTTCAAAAAGCGTGACAAGGTCCCTTAAGCGCTTCTTATACGTTGCTTCATCGATTTCATAGATTTTTGAAAGAAGATCAAACGTATCCGAAGCCGGAAGATGATACCAGAGCTGCGTTCTTTGTCCAAAAACAGTGCCGATTTGGTAGCCCAGAGCATGCCGATCTTTCCAAGGCACGAGTCCCAACACTTCGATCTTGCCTGACGTTGGATGTAATATCCCTGTCAGCATTTTAATTGTGGTTGATTTCCCAGCGCCATTGGGTCCAATAAAAGCGACCCGCTCGCCAGGCTTCACTTGAAAAGACAGTTCTTGAATTGCTAAAACCTCATGCGTCCGAGGACAAAATAATCCCTTGAGCGTACCCCAAATCCCCGGAAATGTTTCACTCGCAATAAAAGTTTTGGAAAGCTTTTCGATCTCGATGGCTGTATGCATATACCTCCTAGAAACGAAACGGGCGGTCAGTTTAATAAAATGATCGGTTTAACGCTATTGAAAAAAGGTCTCGGATTATGCTTCCCTTTTCTAAGCAAAATTCTTAAACTAAAATACATGTTTGGGAAAAAACTTATCATGTTTCTTTTTTTTACAGGGCTTTGGAGTCATTCCATGGAAGCGTCCTACGCAGACTTCTTACAATTTGCTGAAAAGAAGCAAGTGCAAGAAAATGAACCTGTTTTAAAAATTCTTTACTCAGAGTTTCTTGATAATCTATCTCCCAGTGATCAACCCTTTCTAACTGCAATTGGAGGATCGCCCGGAGCTGGAAAAACAACCTTTCGTAAACAGATGCTGAAGCTAGAAAATGTTCATCTGCACGATATGGATGAAGTCATGATTCGTCTTCCCTGTTATCAAAAAGATTACGTTGTATTAGGAGCAAAAAAAGCTTTTGAAAACTGGTGGCCCTCAGCGCGTGAGCTCGCTCAACTTCTTGTGCAATATGCCATGCAATCAAAGTATAACATTATCTATGACAGGACCTGCGGCGCAGAAGGCTCTTATGACGATTTGCTCATGGCAAAAAAGCAAGGGTATCGTATTCATCTCATTGGACTTTATGTGGATAAAGGTGTTGCCAAATACAGGGCTTTAAAAAGAGAGCAAGAAGAAGGACGCTCGATGCCGGAAGAGATCTTAATCGAATATCGCAGTCGGTTCAGCGCTCTGTGGCCTTACTATTTAGATATAGTCGACGAGGCGAGTCTCTATGAAACAAGTACAGAGGAGCCCATTCTGATTTTTTCTTCAAAGAAAGGACTGTTCGACCTAGAAACCTATCAAGAATTTCTGCAGGATGGGGAACCTTTCTACGACTTCTTCTCTAAGAAATTGTCGGCTCATCGATAATCTCAGGATATTTTTCCGGGTCATTTAAACAATACTTTTCACCAAAACCCCCTATAGGG
>JAGOLG010000107.1 GCA_017994195.1 Rhabdochlamydiaceae bacterium | reverse complement strand
GCTCACACTTTACTGCTACTACGTGGGTGGTGGGAGATTATCTAGTTATGATTTCAACAGCTAGAAAGCCTTTCTATTTGGTAGAAATTTACGATGAGCTTATGGCGGACAATATGAGAGAGGTTTTTAGGAATATGTGGGCACTGAATAATTAATTTTTATCCAAAAACTACTTCCATCTCACTCATCATTTCCCTAACCCCTCCCCACTTAAAAGTTCTAAGTTCATCCAGTAAGGGGAGCAATGTTTTAAAAAAGGCTTTACAAAGCCTTTTTATGATATTCCAATTTTCCAGAGGATATCAAAATACGATTTCATTGCAGAGCGAATATTCTTGTCTTCGAAAACAATATGAATATTAGGTTGAGCGCTAAAAATACTGATTACAATGTGATTTTCCCATACCTGAATCTGTAGAGGTGAGGAATCAGCAGTTTCAATATAGCGATATTTTCTTTTGAGGTGAGGAGGCTGTGTAGTAAAAAATGTACGATTATTGTATTCAACTTCTCCTCTATATTTTGAAAAGCAAGATAGTCGGAAACCAATTTCTTTCTTGATTCGAAGCCTTTCAAATTGATCTAATTTCCTCGAGCTTACCATAGCCTCTCGCCACGCTTTTGGCTGAGTGCTAATTACAAATATATCCTGTTTTTCTGACTGAAGTTTCAAGAGACGAATTTGTAGGAGACCAAGATGGTGAGAACCTAAAAAAACTTTAATTTTAGGATGTTGCTTCTCTGCAAAAACTTCTTGAAAGTGGCATTTTGGAAAAGATGTTTATGGGTAAATCGATTTGACTTGAACCACAACCGCGCGCCTAATTATAGTCCTGTATTAGCAAATCCAAAACTGATGACAAGGGAATTATTTTAGTCTCGGATTCGGTTCGTTTTTTTAATTCACAACTTTCCTGCTGTAAAGTTTTTTTACTAACTAAGATTCTAATTGGTAATCCGATTAAGTCAGCGTCAGCAAATTTATCTCCAGCAGTTTTGTCTCGATCATCATAAAGGACCTCTATATCTCTTTTAATCATCTCCTCATAAAGCTTGTTAGTCTCATCTTCTGCACCGTTAAGTGCTATGAGATGAATTCTAAATGGCGACGATGACTCTGGCCATGTTATTCCTTTTTGATCATTATATTTTTCAACAATCGCGGCCATTGTACGGCCAACGCCAATACCATAACAACCCATGTAAAATGGTTTTTCTTTCCCATCATCGTCAATATAAGCAGCGCCTTTCATTTTGCTAGAATAATGATAGCCGAGCTGAAAAATATTACCTACTTCAATCCCTTTTTTTTCAATTAGCTTTCCCATGCCATTATTTGCACTATAACCCGCCTTCGCCAAAGTGATGTCACCTTCAATATCCGGCTGATAATCTCTATCAATGTTTACATTCAGTAAATCTTGATTCTTTCTATTATTTCCACCATAGGTATTTGAGACGGTTCGTAAAGAATCATCGGCAACAACGATAAGTTCTGTTTGTCTACTAAGACCCTTTTTAATTCCAACAGGCGAGATAAATCCCGGCTCAGATTTGATTTGGTCGCGAATCTCCTCATCTGTAGCATGTCTCAAGCTGACCGCCTTTATTAGATGCAGTAATTTTGTTTCGTTTACATCGAGGTCACCTCTGACAATCGCCAAAATAAATCTATTTTTGTTATCAACAAACAAAACATCTTTTATCTGTTGCCAAAGTGGTAGTTTGTGAAAATCAACTCCGTCTTCCATCGTATTGCCTCGCTTAGCTTCAACTTCGATAAGAGGTTTTTGTTGGACGTTTTTGTTTTTAATTTCTTTTTGGAATACGGCGACATCCTCATGAGCCGCATAATTCCCGTTTTCAGCGACAAAATATTTACTCTCTCCAATTTCCGATTCAGCAATGAACTCGTGGCAATATTCCCCGCCAATGTAGCCATTGTCTGATTCAACAATTGATGTTATTAATCCTAACCTATTAAATATTTTGGTATAAACTTTTTTCATCCTTTCATATTCAATCTTAAAATCTTCCTCATCTCTATGGAAAGAATATCCGTCCTTCATGATAAATTCTCGTACACGAAGCAACCCACCTCTCGAACGTAATTCATCGCGAAATTTTGGAGAAAACTGGTAAAGATGAAGGGGTAAATCTCTATAGCTTAATTTGTATTGACGGACTAAGTCAACAAACATTTCTTCTGCTGTTCCTCCAAGCACAAATTCTGCACCTCGTCGATCCTTAACTTTCATGAGCTCAAAACCGGCCGTATCGGTTCTATTTGTTTCCTTCCATAGTTCTAACGGATGTAAAATTGGAGTAACCATTTCTTGGCTTCCAGCTAAATCCATTTCCTCTCTGATAACCCTCATTATTTTTTGCTGAACTCTCTGTCCGATGGGCAAAAAATAAAATCGGCCAGCAACTGACTCTCGTATAAAACCCCCTTGTTTAAGAAGCTTGGCCGATATGCTTTTATCTCCATCGGAAACATTCTTGTTTGTTTTCAGAAAATATTTTGTAAATTTCATATTTTTAATTTATTAAATCATCAACTGAAACATCTAACCCTTTGGCAATTTTTTGCAAAGTTTCAATGGTTGGGTTTGTTATTCCACCAGTTTCAAGTTTGATAATTGAATTATAAGAAACATCCGCCGCTTTTGACAGACGATCTTGCGACAAGCCTCTGGCTTGTCTTAGCTTCTTTATATTTTTGCCGATTTTATTCTCTTGCATAATACTTCTATTGTATTACCACTATTATGAAATAGTGTTATGCTGAATTATATCGAAATCATATTATTATGATACAGCTTTTCTTAAATATTAACAAGGAAACTTTATTTGTTGTGTGCGCACAGGCGACCGCGGCAAACACAACTTCCTTCTTGGCGGCAATGACATCAAGGCTGGAAAAGTTCGTGATGCCATTCTCTCAGTTCAAGGCAGTGACGATGTAAATGTTGGCGCAGTTAACGGCAATCTTTCGATGAACATCCAGGAATCTGGGGATATTCGGGTACACAGCGGTTCTGTAGGCATGCTGAATGTCAACATCATGGAATCTGGTGACGCCCGGTTTAATGGTGAAGCTACCGATGCAAGCCTGTCCGTAATGGGCTCCGGTGACATTAATGTCACTTATGTCAAAAACAAGCCAAATAAAAATGCGATGGGGTCTGGCGACATTAATGTCGGCAATTGGTAGCCAACTTCTGGTGAATCAGTTTCAGGCGCACGACCCTCTGGTACGGCGTTTTTTTCTTTTTCAAACAAGTGCAAGAAGTCTTTGTATTTCTCTCAGCGAAACAACTGGATCAGGAAACGCCTTCTCCCACTCAAACGTTCGAAAGCTGTCCCGCCAAGCGAGCCACTAAATTCAAGGCTGTAATAAGCCTTGTTTTTTGTTACCTGGGATGGGATTCGAACTTGGCTCTGTACAAGATAAGGTTTGTGATATAGGATGGTCTGTCATCGGAAATCATATCCGATGGTTGGCTCTTTCAAATCATCATAAGGAACGAAATCATGGATTTGCGAAGTGTGGCAATCGAAACAGAACGGCTCTTTCTGAAACCGATTGATGCGAAGTACAGGCAGGATATTTTCCTGGCATTCACGGATCGGGTGTCGCGATATACCTGGCCGCAGCCGACTGGGAACATAGCCGATGTCGATGCATTTATCTCGGGCTCGTCGGAGAGCATGGGTCGGGGAGAAGAGCTTCAGTTCGTTGCGGTGTCAAAAGACTCCGGGAAATTCATCGGATGCACAGGGCTACATCATCTCTGGACGAGACCTGAGCCGGGATTGTGGCTCAAAGAATCGGCATGGAACAATGGTTTAGGATTCGAGATCGTCGAGGCTCTTAAGTTGTGGGCCGATGAGCATATCGAGTACGGATATTTGTACTATCCGGTCCATAAGGACAACATCCCGAGTCGGCGCATTCCTGAAAAACTCGGCGGAGTCCTGGAAGATGAAGAATTCGTCTCCAAGAATTCCAGAGGAGAGGATCATACAATGGTCGCATATCGGATTTACCGAACATGAGACGTGTCATTTTCAGCTATACACCCAGCTTCCTTTACGGATAGCTGGGTTTTTCATTAAAGGAGGTTACGAAATAGTCAGCAGCTCTCGCATTTGGGACAGCGACAATGTCGGATCAGGGAAAGCTTTCTCCCACTCAAAGGTTCAAAAGCTGTTCCGCCAAGCGAGCAGCTAAAAACGAGGCTGCAATAAGCCTTGTTTTTTGTTACCAAAAGTGAAGGTTAGAACCTGATATACTGATTTTAATAAGCTTTGAAAGTATTTTTTATGCAGTATTGTATTGCAGTAAAAGGAATCATCCGTAGGGAGGATGGGAAAGTTCTTGTCCTCAAAAGGAGTGATAAG
>JAGOLG010000106.1 GCA_017994195.1 Rhabdochlamydiaceae bacterium | reverse complement strand
TTTGTTTGTCTTCACCGGGAACTTTAATGCCGGAAAACTGCTCGATCTCTTTTCTAACTTCCCAGTCTTTGCTTGAGAAGAACGAAAAGGCGATCCCTTTATTTCCTGCACGGCCTGTACGGCCAATGCGGTGGATGTAATCATCTAGAGAGTTCGGCACATCGAAGTTGATGACGTGGCTGACAGTCAAAACGTCAATACCGCGGCCTGCAACGTCTGTTGCTACGAGAAATTTGATTTTTCCTTCTCGGAACTGGCTGATCGTTTTAGTCCGTTGACGCTGGTTTAAATCTCCGTGGAGAGAACCGACAGCAAGGCCTTTATCTCTTAAATCGTTGGCGATCTGTCTTGTTTGTCTTTTCGTAGAAGAAAAAATAATCGCTTGGTGGATTTTTGATTCAGATAAAATCTTGTCTAAAGAACGATTTTTATCGGATAAACTATCTGTACGGATAAAATGCTGCTCGATGTTTGTCAGCTTATTTTCTGTATGGTCAGTTGAAATCTCAAAAGGATTTTTGAGAAGTTTTTCAGACAGCCTGCGGACATTTTTTCCAAAGGTTGCTGTAAACATTAGGGTTTGTCTTCCGGCAGGGAGTTTAGCAGCAATATCTTCGACAGGACCGATAAAGCCCATATCGAGCATGCGGTCGGCTTCGTCCAAAATAAAGACTTCTACGTGTTGGAGATTGACTTTGCGTTTGTCCATCAGATCCATGAGTCTTCCTGGAGTCGCAATTAAAATATCATGCGGACGGGAAAGATCGCGGATTTGTCTTTGGTAAGGAACTCCGCCATAGAGTGTCACGTTGATGAGGTTCACAGAGCGGCCTAGCTTGACAGCTTCAGCAGAAACCTGAATTGCAAGTTCGCGTGTAGGGACTAAAACGATGACTTTGGGACCTTTGCGGTCTTTGGCTTGAGAAAGCTTAATAATCGTTGGGAGTAAAAAAGCTGCGGTTTTTCCAGTGCCGGTTTGAGATGAGGCACGGAGATCGCCCCCTTTTAAAATGTGGGGAATAGCTTCAGCTTGGATGGGAGTTGCTTTTTCATATCCAAGACCCTCTAATGTTTTGAGGATTTTTTCGTCATTGATAAATTCTTTGAATAACATGTTTTCCTAGTTTGTAGACGATAACGATAACATATTCGTGCAAACAAAGCATTTAAATTAATCGCCCCACGCAAAAGCTTCATCCGTAAAGCCTTAAGTTTCCCCCTTTACTTTTTTCCCCCGCTATGACAATAAAATAATTAAAAAGGGGTCTTATGAATGTAAAGAGAATTATTGGAATTATCGTCGTCATCGTAGGCGTTGTGATGCTATTTGTGTCTAACAATATCAAACAGCAAGTTGCAGCGGGAACACTTAAAGTGAAAAGCGCAGAAAAAAGCGTCAATCAAGCACAGGGCCTTTTTTCATTAAGCCCCACTGCAAAGCAGCTTACACAGGGAACTATGCAAGGAGCGCAAAAAAAAATTGCAGCTGGAAAACAGCAAATTGCTTACTACACTAAGCTTGCAGATGAGCTCCAAATCGGAGGCTTTGTTTTGATCGGCGCTGGAATCTTGATCATTGTTCTTGGCAAAAGTCATCCCAAGAAAAAGAAATAATATCGATCTTTACGCGCCCTACCGCAGGTGGCATTTAAAAACCCCTTCTTCTTCAGAAGGGGTTATTGTAGGAACTGATCAGACACAAGAGTGGATTCTCCCCTGGTGGTGGCACCACTACAGTAAATTCAACACCCTTCCTGTCACTTTTATTGATTTTGGTATGTCAGATGGCGCAAAAGCGTTTTGCAAAGAACGCGGAAGCTTAGTTAGGTTGCCGATTGCAGATATTTTTGTAACAGAAAAACCGGGCATCGATGCCTCCTCTATCCATCTTTGGGAACATATATTTGGGAAAGACTTTTGGATTCGGAGAAATGGTTGGTTCAAAAAACCGATGGCCTGTCTTCTTTCGCCTTATCAAAAATCGATCTGGATCGATCTAGACTGCGAAGTGCGTGGATCTCTAAATCCCCTATTGGCGCATGAAACTCTTGCCTTGGTAAAAGATATCCATGACCCTATCAGCGAGAGAAAGGGATATAATTCAGGGGTCATCGTTTTCAAACATGGCCTGCCGCTCATTGAAGACTGGGCAGATATAGCTTTTTCCTCCAATCATCTTTTTGCCGGAGATCAAGATATTTTGACGCACCTGATTACTGCGCGAGGGTTAAAAGTCGATGAGCTTCCTCTCATTTATAACTGGAGCCGCTGCAGCGAAGAAAATCCGGAAACTATAATCCACCACTGGCATGGAAAGCACGGGAAAAAAGTCATCGACTTTCAATGTGTCTTTTTAGAAAGGGTAGGTATGATCTCTCCCCTATCAACCTGCTGAAAAGAGCGCGAAGGGTGGCATTTCCCTTCTTTTTCTTTTTTCCCACCAAACTGGAAAAAAAATGTGAGCTGTCCCTGTACGACCCACTGATAAAGATGGTCGTAAGATGAACTGACCTGCAGACGCACATGCTGATACATTTCAACATTTCCACGCATCTCTCCTCCCCAAGCCTCTTTACCAAAACCATTCAAATAGTACGGACCTGCAGCAAAATAGAGGGGTGCTTTTTCAAAAGAATCGACATGAAATCCTATTTCTCCATTATAGGAATCTAGCGCAAATTCCTTCTTCGCATCAAAATAATGGACTTTCTTTCCGAACGGATGGTAAAGATTCAGCCGAACGTCCCATTTTTTCCCAATTGATTCTAGCCCAAGAGCGACTTGGTTATAGTGTCCTCGATTGGTTCTTCGATAGTCATAATATCCATTCACTCCCCAAATCCTAGAAGCAATGTACCTCACACCGATTCCCGAATTGATTGCAGACCGTCCGTTATTGAAAAGATGACCCCGCACATCGAGAAAAGGAAGCCAATGTGTGCCCCACGCTTCTGTTGATGCAAAAAATACTTCTAATGTTGAATAACCTTTATTAAACCCTATCCCTTTGGATTCAAGATGCTTAAATGCCAGGCGTATCGGATCCGTCTCGCATGTCTTTGCAAAGAGATGCGTCACAGTGAAAAATAAAACGCAAATAATGATTTTACATCGAATAAATTCAAGAACTCCCTTATAATTGGCGCTAACCTTCATACCCCCGTATCTTAATGAATCGTAGAAAAGAATTAAAATATCTATTTCTGATTGTGATCGTTTTCGTTGCTGCATGCATCGAAACCGATATTTATTTGCCGGCTTTCCCTGACATGATGAAATGGTTTTCAACAACAGAAAGCCAAATCCAAGGTCTTTTAACATGGAACTTTGTGGGCATCTGTGTTTCAGGCCCTTTTTATGGTCCTATTTCTGATTCATACGGCCGAAAAAAACCGATTCTTATCGCTCTTGGAATGTTTTTAGCCGGAAGCATCATCACCCTTTTTGCGCAAACGATGGATCAAATGCTTTGGGGCCGCATTTTGCAAGGACTCGGAAGCGGCGGATGTTTTACCCTAGGAACAGCCATTATTTTTGATGCATTTCAAAAAGAAAAAGCCATAGCTGCTCTCAATAAATTAAATACAGCAATTCCTTTGATCATGGCTGCAGCCCCTATGCTGGGAGGATATCTTAACTACTCATTTGGGTTCCGCTCGAACTTTTTAGCAATCGCCATTTTCGTTGTGGTCAGTTTTGCAGTATGCCTCTTCTTATTTGAAGAAACCCTGCCGGCCGATAAAAGAAAACCTCTCAAAGCTGCAAAAGTATTCCAAGATTTTAAACAAGCTTTCACATGCCTTCCGTTTTGGCAAATCACCTTGGTGACAAGCGTTATCTTCGGTGGATATATTGCATTCCTATCAGGCTCTTCTGTTCTCTTTGTCGTTGAATTCGGAATGAGTAAAGCGGTTTTTCCCTTTATTCAAGCAGCGATTTTAGGCGGATGGGTGGCAGGAAGCTTGACGATCAACCGCGCCATTGCAAAATGGGGAATTCCTAAAATCAAATATACCGGGATTATCTTAAGCGTTCTTGGCGGAGTTTTATTAGGAATCATCACTTTATTTGCTCCTCGGGATCCTTATCTTTTGACAAGTGGAATGGTTCTTTATGCTTTTGGAGCCAATTGGATTATTGGGCTTTATTTCCCTGAATGTATGGAAATCCTTCCTGAAATTAAGGGAGTCACCGCAAGTCTTTTAACAAGTGTAAGACTGATGATCGCTGCATTTGTTGTGGCTCTTGCCGGCTCGCTCTATGACGGGACGATCTATCCGCTCACAGCAATCATTTTAGGAACAATCGCCGTCTTTCTGCCGACCCTTATCTACTATGAAAAAAGAAAGCCTGCAACTATTGGCGTATCGATAGGCGAGCACATAAATCACTAAAAGTGATACAATCAGTGGCCTATGCAATCTATCTTTAAGTATCAAGGCATACAAGTTTTGCTTCTTATTGCTCTCTACTTATCCATTGCACAGTTTTTACCGCTTGCTATCCATCAAGGGCTTTATACCATCAGCC
>JAGOLG010000029.1 GCA_017994195.1 Rhabdochlamydiaceae bacterium | reverse complement strand
CTAGTTCGATATTAAAAAAGGATTTTACACATGCCACGTATTATTGGGATTGACGTCCCTGATAATAAAAGACTTGAAATAGCCCTCACATATATTTATGGAGTGGGACGCAAGCTTTCAAATCAGGTTATAGCTAAATTGGGTCTCAGCCCTAACATGCGCGCCCATCAATTGACACAAGATGATGTTGCCCGAATCAATGCGCTTCTTCAATCAGAATACATTGTCGAAGGAGATCTGCGCCGCCAAGTTCAAAATAACATCAAGCGGCTCGTTAATATTCATTGCTACCGAGGCTCACGCCACCGCTTAGGCCTGCCCGTTCGAGGACAACGTACTAGAACGAATGCGAGAACTCGAAAAGGCAAGAGAAAAACCGTAGCTAACAAGAAGAAATAACAATGAAAGAAAAGTCTAATTCTGCAAAGACAAACGCCGCTAAAACAGAAGAAAAAAAACCGACCGTAAAAGCGCGTAAAAAAACACAGCGCAATGTACCAACTGGAATTGCACATGTGCAATCTTCTTTTAACAACACAATCATCAGTATTACTGATATGGCCGGCCACGTTGTGGCATGGTCATCTGCTGGAAAAGCAGGTTATTCAGGTTCTCGTAAATCATCCGCTTTTGCCGGGACAGTTGCTGCACAAGATGCAGGCAAAGCTGCCATGGCAATGGGCATGAAAGAAGTAGAAGTCAACTTAAGCGGCCCCGGAGCTGGACGAGAGTCTGCAGTTCGCGGCCTTTTAAGCGTAGGACTAAACATTACGATCATCCGCGATGTAACACCAGTGCCTCATAATGGCTGTAAACCACGCAAAAGACGTCGCGTCTAATTTCAGGAGAGATCATGACAGTAAAATATGGTAAATTTGAACTCCCGACTAAAATTAAAAAAGATGAGTCGGCACGTCTTCCAAACCACTGCCGGTTTATCGCAGAACCTTTTGAAAAAGGCTTCGGGCATACCGTCGGAAATGCACTCAGAAGAATTCTTCTGACAGCAATGGAAGCCCCTGCGATCATGTCGATTCGCATCGAGGGAGTTCCTCACGAATATACAGCGATTGACGGCATCATTGAGGATATGACACATATTGTCCTCAACTTCAAATCGGCTCTCCTTCGAAAACTTCCAACAGAAGAACAGCATGTTTCACGCGAACCACGAGTGATTTCAAAACTTCTCGACATCACCGGCGACATGTTAGACAAGAATAACGGCCATTACGTCGTTACGCTTAAAGACCTCATGGGTGATACTGATTTCGATGTCGTAAACCCAGGCCTTGCACTCTTCACAGTTACAAAACCGATGACCAAGAAAATCGATCTAAAAATCGGTTTTGGAAGAGGTTATGTTCCATCAGAGCGTCAAGTGCTCGTTGAACAAGGCGTGGACGAGATCATTCTCGACACAGCGTTTTCACCAGTACGCCTTGTGAACTACTATGTAGAAAACACACGCGTAGGACAAGACACCGACTTTGACCGCCTTATTTTAGATATAACAACAGACGGACGCGTATCTCCCGAAGAAGCGCTCTCGTTTGCAACGCAAATCGGCATCTTGCATCTCGAAGTTTTCGAGCAGATCAAGCAGCACGCCATTACGTTTGACTCAGACACAATTGAAGTCAACACAGACCGCGATGCACTCATTGCAAAACTTGCTCTCAAAATCAATGAGATTGAACTTTCCGTTCGCTCAACCAATTGCCTTGCCGGCGCTAACATTGAAACCATTGGCGAACTCGTTCTCATGCCTGAGTCTGAAATGCTCAAGTTTAGAAACTTCGGCAAGAAGTCATTAAATGAAATCAAAGCGAAGTTAGAAGAAATGGGCCTTTCTCTCGGAATGGACCTCACTCGCTTTGGCATTACACGAGATAACGTAAAACAACTCGTTGCCGAACACCTCGCACAGAAAGGAGCAGAAAACGAAGTATGAGACATGCAAAAAAGACATTTAAAATTGGACGCACCTCTTCTCATCGTCGATGTATGCTTGCAAACATGCTCAAGTCGCTGATTGAACACGGACGCATTGAAACCACCGTGACAAAAGCTAAAGAGCTCAGACGCCATGCAGATCGATTGATCACACTTGCTAAGAAAAACACCTTATCAAGTAGACGCCAAGCGATCGCCGACCTCATGATCACCTATAACAAGCTTACACCCAAAGAGAACAAACTTGTTAAAAAAGGCAAATCTGCCGAAGTTTACAACACAGACAGACAAGTGATCGGTAAACTCTTCGGAGAGCTTGGAGCCCGTTTTACTGAGCGTAAAGGCGGATACACACGCATTGTACGGCTAGGCGAGCGCGTAGGCGACAACGCCTCAACTTGCGTCATTGAGTACCTTTCTCAATAACCGCTATACCTAACATTTTTTTGAAAAAACCTTAGAGCAATCTAAGGTTTTTTTATTTATCCCGATACGCTATAATGATGGTATAATGAAAATTGCAATCAATGGCTTCGGTCGCATCGGAAGACTCGTTTTACGCATCATCGCAGAGCATAAGATACCAGATCTGGATGTCGTTGCCGTCAATGATCTTGTCCCTGCCGATAACTTAGCCTATCTCCTCAAATATGATAGCATTTACCACCGTCCAAAATTCTCTGTCGAAGCTCAGCAGAACCACCTCGTTGTAGATGGCAAAAAGATTAAAGTTTTCGAAGAAAAAGATCCCACGCTTCTTCCCTGGAAAGATCTCGGCGTTGATTATGTCGTCGAATCAACAGGACGATTTACCCACAAAGAAGATGCAGCAAAGCATCTACTCGCCGGCGCCCGCCGCGTCGTCATTACAGCTCCTGGAAAAGACGACATGGCAACATTTGTAATGGGAGTGAACCACGAAAAATATGATCCCGCAAAAGATCATATTATTTCTAACGCCTCCTGCACAACGAACTGCCTAGCAGTTCTAGTCAAAGTTCTATTAGACCATTTTGGCATTGAAGAAGGACTGATGACAACAGTCCATTCACTCACTGCCTCACAATCCACTGTCGACGGACCCTGCAAGAAAGATTGGAGAGGGGGTCGCTCAGCTGGATTAAATATTATCCCGTCATCTACGGGAGCTGCTAAAACCGTCGGGGTTTGTATCCCCGAAGTCAAAGGCAAGCTCACCGGGATGGCATTTCGCATTCCAACGGCAGATGTATCTGTCGTTGATTTAACTGTACGTCTTAAAAAAGACACAACCTACGAAGAGATTTGCACCGCAGTGAAAAACGAAGCAAAAGGCCGCTACAAAGATTTCTTGGCCTATACGGAAGATCAAGTCGTCTCTTCTGATTTTATTGGTTCTTCCTACTCCTGTATTTTTGATAAAGGAGCAGGAATTGCACTGAGTAGCCGCTTTTATAAACTCATTGCGTGGTACGATAATGAGATGGGATATGCCCATCGGGTTGTGGATCTTTTGAGATATATGAAAACAAAAGAAAACCACTAAAATAAAGGTTATATCACGTGAATTTTACCCGCGAACCCATCATAGAAACCATCATCACTCCCCGAGAAGGATACAGACTAATTGTCCGTAGCACCAAACATGCAAGTGATGAAGAATTTACAGTCGATGCAGTAGAAGTCGTTTCCTTCGGAAGCGCACTCTTCTACCGCAGCTTAGAAAAACCACACCCCTTCCTCCTTCCCGTCGCCGACTACCAAGTCGTCGAAGGAAAAGAAAGCCGTGTTGTCCTCAAAAACGCACAATTTGAGCGCACCATCAAGATCGGCGGCGGACGAGAAGCCTCCCTCAAAAAAGAGATCGACGAAGAAGAAGAGTCTGACGAGCAGATGCTCCCTATCGGGCTTGAAGAAGAAGCCCCTTCAGAACAAGGCACTGAACGTAAACGCGAGCGCCGCCGCAACCGCCGCCGCCGCGGAGGACACGAGCACCGCGATGAAGCACATCACCCTCGTCCTGAGCAACCGGCCCCTGAAGCTGCCCCAGCTACACCTAGGGAACCCTTTACTCCTCCTGCATTCACACACATGATCCCACCTCCCTCAACCCTTATCTCTGATACCATCCACAAGTATAAAGAGCAGCAAGCCAAAGAGCCCGCAGCACCCCAGCCCTCCGAGGCTCCTGAGGTTGCTGAAGTTCCTCAGCAAGAAGGTGAAGGCGAAGCCAACAGCATCAGCCGCAACCTCATTCCACCTCCTCCATTCACTCCCGGAGTTTCCACTATGAGCGACTGGAGCAACTTCCTCTCTTAATTCAAAAATCTCTCAAAAGATTATTATTAAAAATCTTTTGAGAGATTTTTTTTATTCCAAAATATCGTACAATATCTTCAACAAAAAGGTTGACGTGATAATAAATTCGATCGGTTCTCCCACTTGGGTTGCTTCTCTGTATACCACCCCCTCTGCTTTCAAGAGAGTGAGCTATGTTGCATCAGGGATCCTAGCGATTTGCGCTGTTTATGCGGTTTATCATACTTTTTCTCGTTTTTCTAAACTTAATCTTCAACTGAACGATCTCAACAAAGAAAATATAGAACTTAAACAACAAGTAACTCAATGTCGTGGTGAGTTAGAAAAGGCTCAAGCAAAACTCCATGAATCTAATAATCCCACTTATCACTATGCGCATAGCGTGTCATGCCTTCCCTGTAAATATGCGAAGTATGTAGTTATACTTAATGATGAGACATTACACGAGCTTTTTTCAGATGCTTTAAAACAAATGAATATAGAGATTCACCAGGCAGATAGAGAAATAACGCTCTTTGTTTCTCAAAGAAAGCCTTTGTTGATGTACATATATAGTTGCGATTTGGATTCATTGGAGGTTGAAAAATGTGATTCGGTAAGGGTATTTCTACCAATCAAAGGGAGCATACTTGAGGCATTAAATAAACGAAAATATCATTCAATACAAGCAAGTCAGGTCCACGAAACTCTCGAACAATTAAAAAGAGAATTATTAGAAGCCTCCTGCCCAGGCTCTAATTAACTCTGAGGGAATGATGCTGCCAATAGTAGAAGAAGCAACTTCTTGTCTTGATGAGAAAACGTCTCACTAAGTAAACTTGCGTATTCTAAATTCTAGTGCGAATTTTCTGCTCGGATGGTGGAATGGTAGACACTGGGGACTTAAAATCCCCTCCGTTAATAGCGGGTGCAGGTTCGACTCCTGTTCCGAGCATTTCTCTATAGAAAACTGCCTCTTTTAAAGTCTTAAAAATGCTCACTTCAGTCGCTCAAAATTTACTCCGTGGTCCACTGGTGGTCCAATTCATAACTAAAATTAGCTACAAGATTGATAGCTCGCAACCTATTCTTCTGAGGCATTTTGATCAAAATTTGGCAATGTTCGTGAGTTGGGTGACTTGCCATTTCATGGAATGTTTATCTAATCAGGTCAAAAGAGGAGCTTCAATAGCAGAATGGCTGCGTTGGACGGCTGAATACATACTTGACAAGTTGGTAGTATCACACTAAAATTATATCGTCTAACAAGAGAGGATGTTATGGCCTTAAAAACTGCCTTAGAATTCTTCCCAAAAGCAAATTATCTTAGGCCGATGTTTGGGTTTCATTTATGGGGACGGCCCTATACGACAACTAGAAAAGTAGAGGCGTTAGTGTCACAAAATAACAATATGATTTATACAAACATTGATCCTAAACTGGCTAAGCGATTAGGGTTGAAAAGCTATGAAACCTTTAAAGAATCTGCAGCAATAAAAAAACTTTTTGGTAATGAAGAAGAAAAAGTTTATAAAGCGTATCAGGATTACTGTTTAGTTAAAATAAATCGCATGAAGCAATCTGAGTATGGTGGAAACCCTGCGAATATCGTTTAACTGGGATACTTTTTATTGCTTTTTTAGTGTTAGAAGACGACGACCATTTACTTCCATTACGTTTGGTGGTCTTGTTTCAATGCTAAATCTAAAGGTTTCTTCACATAGAACAGAAGAGTTTTTTAAACGATGTTCAATGTATTCGAAGAACTCATTTGATAGAGCAGATTTATAAAAGCCTTCTTTTTTGTAGTGAAATTCAATAATGCCGTCTTCCTCATGAAATTTCATAAAACCATGTTTTTGAAGCTGCTCAGGGACAAGACCGCTTATAACGAGCAGGTCATCTTTTCGTAATCTTCTCCAAGCTGCATTTAGTGTTTTCCAGGCGTCTTTGGCCTTTAAAACATTAAGCATATTGTTGAAAATAAAAAGAGATGGTTTTTCATTCACGATATTTCTGACAAGATCTTCGTATATTGGAGAAGAAAAAAAGGCAAAAGCATCATCGATAACATATTTAATGTTTGCATTCGGCTGAGAAAGAGCAGGAGTCACAGAATTAATATCCACTATTAAGGAAGGTAACGATTGATTCTTTACCAACTCAGAGATCAATTGAACAGTCGAAATATTTTGACCACCGATGTCCAAAACAGAGCCCACATCAGAGATAAGTTTTTTGTTCATACAATCCCTTAAAAACTTCGTCATCTGCTTTCCATGGTCTCCTGTCAAATCACCTAAGTCATCTCGAGGTGTTTTTTTCAAAGACTCAAGAAAAACCAGCCTCGAATCGCCAACCTCAAGTACATCTTTAAAATCTCTTAGAAGTGGTCCTGAAATTGCATCAATGGTATCTACCAAGTCACAATCTTCGGCCTTCGCATATTGAAATTCGTTAAAGAGTGGACAATTTACTTCGGAAGAAAGTTGTTGCAACTTTCTTTCTTTAAAGAGATTGAATACTCGCTCTGAATCTGGTTGAACGGCTTGGCACTGACATATTTTTTTTGTAAAAGAAGAATAAAAATGTCTCTGAACGAAAGCAATGTTAGGACCCCGGATAGGTACGAGTAAACCATTGCGTGCTAATCCTAGATTGAAAATCCTTGATGAAATTGCCATATAACGCCTTTACTTGTTAATAAAATAAAAAATTTTACAACCATAGATGAATGGAAAGCAAGTCAAATTGTTATTTTGATTTACCATAATATTTCAGAAAAACCACAGGCTCTAATCGCGCTTGCTAACGCAGATAGGATCATTTTTTGAAACTGCTATTGGACCACATGATGTTTTGTGAAAAGATAAGTTATTAACCATCAAATAGTTGCTAGGTTTGTACGGTGAATATAAATCCCCTGTTGCGTAATTTGAGCGCTTTTATGTATAGTCTGCTTTTTTGGAAGGAGATCCCTATGGCAGATATTACAAAAAGAGTTTCATCAGACGGACAAATAACCTATCGCGTAAGAATTAGACTTCGAGGCTATCCACTTGAAAGCGCCACCTTTCCAAATAAATCGTTAGCCAAAGAATGGGCACAGCGTACTGAAGCTTCTATGCGAGAAGGAAGACATTTTAAAAATACCGAAGCTAAAAAACATACTTTAAGTGATTTGGTGAATCGCTATATTCGAGATGTTTTGCCGAAAAAACCAAAAAGCTACCGCAAGCAATCAGCTCAGTTAAAGTGGTGGCAAGATCAGATAGGGGACTATTTTCTATCCGATATAGCCCCTTCTCTTATTGTTGAATATCGTGATAACCTCGCTCGAGGAATCACAATACAGGGAGAGCAGAGATCTCCTTCAACTATTGTTCGTTATCTAGCCGCCTTGAGTCATGCATTTACCATAGCAGTTAAAGAATGGGGTTGGTTAGAGGATTCCCCTATGAGAAAAGTATCAAAGCCGAAAGAGCCCCGCGGTAGAATCCGTTTCTTAAATGAAGAAGAGAGAACACGGCTGCTAATCGCGTGTAAAGACAGTAAAAATCCTTACCTGTATATTGGAGTGATCTTGGCCCTTTCAACCGGAATGCGCCAGGGTGAGATTTTGAATCTTACGTGGTCAAGTGTCGATTTTGATGAAGGTAAGATCACTTTACACGACACAAAGAATGGAGAAAGAAGAGTGCTTCCTTTAGTTGGTCATGCTCTAGAGTTACTAAAAGATCATGCCAAAGTCAGACGGTTAGATACATTTTTAGTTTTTCCCAGTAAAAACCCTCAAAAGCCCGCAGATCTTAGAGCAGCTTGGGAAAAAGCACTCAAAGACAGTAATGTCTCAGATTTTCGTTTCCATGACTTAAGACATACATTTGCAAGCTATTTAGCCATGGGAAAAGCCACTCTTACAGAGCTGCGTGTTTTGCTGGGTCATAAAAGCCCTGCTATGACAGCAAGATACAGTCATTTATCAGAAGCGCATGGCACAGCTGTTGTTGCAGAGATGACCGAAAGAGTTTTTGGTCCCACAATGAAGAAAGAAATTGCACAAGGAATTTCATGAAAGAACAACTGTCTTTACACGACCAAATCAAATTAGATCAAGAAAGTCCAAATAATGATTCTTTATTTGCTACCTTTTGGGCAAAATGTAAAAAACTTGCCCCTATTGCAGAAACAAAAACCTGGGATTTAAAGCTTGATGAGCTCACTCAAGAATCGTGGACAATTCGCTCAGAGTTTAATAGATTTAATTCCTTCTTGAAAGATGTTCCCATCGCTGCCGGATTAGGTCATTGGATCAAAGGCGTCATCACAGATAAGTTTTGGCGAGCAAAATATGTTCCTGAAATGACAAGCCTAATAGAAAAAAAACTTATCCCGCTGCTTAATGCTCAAGGGAAAGACCTCACCTTAAATGAATTTAGAGCAATGGGGCATGAGCAAATCATTGAAAATATTCGGTGTGTAAAAGAATGGACCTTGTTTGAAAAAGAAGCGCGCGTGCAGTGTTATTTGCAGTTTTCTCATAGTTTAGCAAACTTTACCCTTAACTTTATTGCTCCGGGTTTTGATCCCGACAGACGTCGGACAAGCAATCGAACTATCAAGTATGAATCTTTTGTCGACTTTATCCTGCGGCTTTCTCCAAGAGATGCCCTTATTGCAGAGCTTCTCTATTTCGGCGCTCCAACTATTGATGAAGTACTTTCTCTTAAGAAGAATGCAATTTTGATCGAGACTTCAGCAATTCGCTTTGCTGATAAAGAAATCGTATTCCCCAAACATTTGATCCAAGATCTGATTTCTTATCTTGAAGGAAAAATACATGGCAAGGGTCTCGTCTTTACCAATGTAAGAGGAGCAGAAGTTGAGAGAGCACACCTGAATCAAAGTTTTGCGCGTGCGTGTGAGAAAATGATTTCCGGTCCAAAAATTACACCGGGAAGTCTCTTAAAATTGGAAAACTCCTCTATGGAAAGTTAAATTATATAAATTTTGTTGCGCAAAAAAATACCATCGTGGTATTTATTAGGTATAAGTAGTTTTTGATGGGCGGTTGCAAGTAGCAACCTCCCTCAAAAACGAAAACACTAAAAAACCATGAGGTTCATTATGACAACAAACGTTTCAGAATTTTCAAGTTCTCAGCTCGTTACATGCAGGGCATTTCTCCAAGGCAGAGATTGGCCCACAGAGTCTAGTCTTCGCTACTACATCTTCTTCAATAAATACGGATTTGCAGAAAAATGCGTCCGTAGAGTCGGCCGCAAAGTTCTCATTGATCTGACGGCATTTGATCAATGGCTTCAGCAGCAAGCGCGATGAGGGAGTCAAGTATGAAACTTTGTCCTCCTGAAGAATACAAAGCACGCTCTGAAGCACAAGCAAAAAAACTAAAAGGACTTGCTATGACACTTGAAGACAAAGTGCTTCAAGAATTTAACAAAAAATATGCCATTGTTCGTACCTCCACAACCTATATTCTTGTTCAAAAAAACAGGACTTCATTTGAGCTGGACTCTCGCAGTTCTTTCAAGAATTTTCACGAAAATGATTTTTTCGAAAGCTCTAAAGGAGAGACCAAGAACAAAGCGATCTTTTGGCTCAAGCACCCCGATCGAAGAACTTTTGAGAATATTGTTTTTGATCCTACAAGGCCCGGCGACTATGAAGGCAACTTCAATATTTTTAAAGGTTTTGCATTCGAGTCCCAGCAAGGAGATTGTTCCCTTTATTGGCGACATGTTGAAGAGGTGATCTGCAATGGGAATGTTGAGCATTATCAGTATGTACGCAAGTGGATGGCCTGTGTCATTCAAAAACCAACACTGCTTGCAACAGCGATCGTTCTTCGAGGGTTACAAGGTACAGGAAAGAATAAGTTTGCAGAATATTTTGGCAAACTCTTCGGCCCTTATTTTCTCACAGTGACATGTTTAGAACACATTACAGGTAAATTCAACAACCATCTCAAATACGCATATCTAGTGCATGCCAATGAAGCGCTCTATGGAGGAAACAGTAAAGAAATTGGAGCGCTCAAAGCGTTCATTACAGACCCTACGATTATCATAGAAGGGAAAGGAAGAGATGCGATTCCTGTTGATAACTGCCGTCATCTGATTGTTTCTTCTAATGAAGATTGGGCAGTTCCTATGGATTTGGATGATCGCCGCTTTTTTGTTCTCAATGTCTCTTCCCATCGAAAAGAAGATATAGACTATTTTCACAAACTGCATGAACAAATGGATTCAGCAGGTTTAAGTGCGCTTCTCTTTGACCTTCTCAACGAAGATCTTTCCAACTTTGATCCGCGAAAAATGCCTCCTAATGATTTTGGCTTTGATATGAAGATGAAAGCTGCCAGCAGCGTCGAAAAATACATCTTCGAAAGTTTAAAAGAAGGCAAGTTTAACCTGACAACCTCTGCACCTGGCCAGTGGTGTCCTCATTCGTGCGAGAATATTTATGATTATTACAAAGTATGGTGCGAGAACGAAGATCTAAGAACAGTTCCCAGCTCTGAATTCGGAAAAAGATTAAAAAAGCTGCTCTCCGTTGAAAAAACTCGACGCTCTATAGGCGGACTTCGCGAGCGGTGGTATGAATTTCCCTCTCTAGAAGAGTCTCGTAAAACCTTTGAAAAATTTACCAAACAATCAGAGCACATATGGGAAGAATAGAAAACTTTTGGCCTCTTGTCCCATTGGACGTCTTGGACTATTTGTCCATCTCTGTCCAAGTAGTCCATGGTGTCCAATCACAAGAGGTTGTATGGATTTACTGACATTTGCACAAAACGACGGTCTTAACCCCAAAAGAGTTGCATCAACCAATGGAGGAGAATATCATTCGCCTTGTCCAGGATGCGGCGGACACGATCGATTTATCATCTGGGATAAAAAAGATCGGTACTATTGCAGAAAGTGCCAAAAAAGCGGAGATCTCATCCAATATCTGAGAGATTTTCATGCCCTTTCTTTTAATGAAGCCTGTCGCCTGTTGCAACGACAGCCCAAAAAGCGAATATTATATTATCCCTATGTTAAACCCGTGTTGTTCCCTGTGGTCAAGCTTCCTCAGGAGCAATGGAGAATCAAGGCAGCCCAATTTATTGATAATTGCCATCTCGAACTTATGAAAACCCCCTCAGCATTGAATCTTTTTCACGCACGAGGCTTCACGCTTGGTACCATCGAGCGTTTCCGTTTGGGATGGAACTCCGAGAACCTCTGGCTTAATTACAGTGATTGGGGACTTTCTGATTTTGACAACAAAAAACTCTGGCTTCCAAGGGGCTTAGTGATCCCCACTTTTCAATCAGGCTTCCCCATCAAGCTTAAAGTCAGAAGAGCCGATCATGAACAGCCTAAGTACATAGAAGTATCAGGCAGCATGCAAGCCCCGTGGGTTTACGGAAATATATCTCAAAAACCCATCATGGTTCTGGAATCAGAGCTTGATGCCATTCTCATTCAGCAATTCGCCGGTGATCTTTGTTGCTCAATGGCTCTTGGAGGTTCGACCAAGCGTCCTGACATTCATTCCCACCAGTTATTATCCTCCGCTTCTACAATCCTATTCACTTGTGATGTCGATCAAGCAGGAGCTATTGCTTACCGCTGGTGGGAAAAGACCTATCCACGCATAAAGTTATGGGTTCCACCCATCTCCAAAAGTCCAGGCGATGCCCACCTGCAGGGCATTGACCTTCGTAAGTGGATTGAAATCGGCTTAGCTTAACTTTACTTTTGTAGTTTTTATGCTTGAGTTTCCCAAATTTTCTGCTTGCATCTCCCGACTCCATGAAACGCCTGCTTCGCCAACCCCACAAGAGAGTTGTCTGCATCGGGTTCCTTCTAGCGCCTTGCATCCGCTTTCCTGGAGCGGGCCTGTCCTAGCAGAAAATTTGGGAAACTCAAGTTTATGTAAATCAAGGTCAATTTTTAGGAAATCAACGAAAGATTGTTAGAATATAAGAATTATTGAAGAAAAAAGTTTGGTTTTTCAAGTATCTGCACTATAATGGGTGTCGTTAAATTGATGAGGAGAAACATATGGGTCAATCTATGAGCACTGATACAAAAAGAATTACGCCGTATTATCCTGTTACAAATGTTTGCAACTTCGAAGCCAGCTCTAGATGGAAAGCTTTAATAAATTTTGCAAAATCTTGTACAGCCAAAATTACAATTAATCAAGATCATCTAGGGTGTGGAGTTTTAGTAGGTATCGATCGAGTTCTTGTTCCAGCTCATGTTATATCAGCTACACCTTACAATCTAAAAGTTTCTTTTTCGGTTGAAGATGATCGATTTTGTTATCTCCCTCAGGTATTTGATGTTTTAAATGTGCATCCAATTTCTGAAAAGTTTGTTATTTTACAAGTAGGACCTGATACTTCCAGTAAGTATGCTGGAAACATTATTAAATTTCCAAAAATTACTACTGAAAGATATAAAGGACCATTTCTATTTTCTACTTATTCTGGAGAAAGTCCTTCTACGCAAATTTCTGAAGGATATATTTGTTGTGAACCTGGAGGGCCTGTCCAATTTTGTTCAATAATCACAACCGAAGATGGAGATTGTGGTGGTGGTTATTTTGATGAACAAGGCTACTTATTGGGGATACATGTTTCCCGCTCATCAGGTATGTGTACATTGAGTGCAGAAACACGACAGGCAATTTTCTCTATAGATATTTTAAATGGAAGCCTAAAAGCACAGCAATTGTTTAGTATGAACGTTTGCACTCCCATGCAACATCAAGCAAATACTTCTATTGCTATTGATAATCATGCTGAAAATGATGTGTGTTTTATTGAAGAAGGAAAAACGAAACGGATAGTAAAAATCAATAAAAAACTAAAAAATGAAGCCAGTAAAGTAAGAGCGGAAGCTATAGAGAGCGGTAGCTTCCAGAATAATGGAATTCCACCTGCCCTTTATCGTTTTGTATCTACGGAAGATGCAAAAGCTATTAGGAAGGATGGAATAAGGCATTTAGGAACGCACTTAGATGAGATTCCTTTTATTACCAGCCCAAATAAGATTATTGCGCGCTCTGTAGGAGCCGTGTCAATTCAAAAATTAGTAACTGTTTTTATTGATAAAATCCCTGGCTTAACCGAAAATAATGTCTCTACTTTACCGCAAAGAAATGGCGTTGTTGTATATAAGATCAATAGGTCAATTCCAAGAGAGGCTATTGCAATTTCGGAAGCATGATACTGGTAGACCCTCCTAGAGTAGGGCGAGCAAACGCCTAAGAGGTCTGATGTAGACACTTTTTTGTGAGGTCTACTGAACCTCACTCCGATTGCGCATGTGCGAGGCACCATCATAAGAGCAGAAATCTTATACACATTCTGGACAAGAGTGGTATCCATTTTTTGTTAACTAAAATCAATCTCGCTCGGGTTTTTGACAGCAATTATAATCCCATTTGGTCTAGGAAGAACGGTGATATAACGACTCATAAGATTTATGCCTGCAAGTTCACTTGTGGTGCCATCAAAAGCTGTAAAACGGACCGTATAAATGTTAGAAGGCACATCGATGCTACGATTCTCTCCCCAACCTAGATCCACAGTGTTTTGATGTTGCTCAGGAATGTTTTGGTTTTGATATTCTCTAAACGCAATACGAAAGGTGACATCCCCCGAGTTTCCATGGTTCAAGCGTGTGGTTTGAACTCTGAATACAACCGATTGTTCGGTTTCACTTTCTTTATTATGTCTCCAGCTGCCTCTTGGCGTTGATTTTCCATCGTGAGGACGATTTGTAGAAATCGTTTGCAATCTGGGAGAGTCCTTCACAATGCGCCATCCGTCTGCAGGATGGGCTTGGTAAGGGTTGTTTAAATCCCGGTTGGATTCATGTCTCGAAGAGCTTTGACGATATGTGGGAGAAGATGAGTCACGTTCTATTTTTTGAGAGGTATAAGATGTAGTCATCAGTTCGATTCTGCCAGGACTTATGGGAAGACACCCTAGGGTAATGGAATAGGATCCTACGGGGGCGGTCCAAAAAAAGAAACTGCGTGTCAAAAAATGAAGTTTACCTGAAGTAGGGTTAATACAATCCGTACTCACTTGGGGGAGGTCATTGTAAGGAACATTAAACCTGATGTATGTAATGGAGGTTTCAATGGGGGTATATTTTTTATCGCCTAGCACTAAGACAGCTTCCTGGGTGGCAATGTGTGGAAAGTTTCCTTTAAAAGTAAACGTTTGTTTGTCTTGTGTGCGGCTGGGAAAATAATACTGACCGGTTATTCTAGTGAATTGAGGTGTTTTGTCTGAGAATAGAGTGGCATTGCATGATGTTTGGAATTGGTCTAACCTGTCCCTCGCATCAGCCGAAGTGTTTTGCTCAAGCATAAATGCCGCGGAAGTAATAAGCTGGATGTTTCTGGATACCTCTGCGGAGACCTGATCTACCGTTTTTTCCATTTCGTCTTGATAGATGGCGCGAGCTCGATCCAAATTAAATGCAATTTGTTGGCCCACCTCCATGACCGAAAGACGTGCATTTTGAGCAGCTTGCTCCGTCACCCTATTGAGATGTTGTTCAGCCTGGTTAAACATAAACCCAATCGTAGCCATGTTTTGAAGAAGTGATGTTTGACCAATACTCATAATATCCTCCATTTTTACAGGAAAGCTTATCAAGGTTCAGCAATTAATAAAAACTTTTTTTTGGCTAGCTAATGTTAAGGGGTTGGAGCTGCCCCAACCGGGATACAAGCAACAAGACAAGCAGGCAACAGAACTGGAGTTGCAAATGCCGCGCAATAAGCCGTACAAATACCGTAAGCAAAGGGCCCAGCATTTGCTACAGGAAGGTTAGTCAAAGCAAATAACGTAATAGCTGGAATTGCTATCGTGCTTGTATTACGAGCAATTCTTGGTAATACAACAGAGAATTTATTGATCACTTGCTCTCTTGACGGAATACACTGCTGAACCGACTTACAAACTGCTTCTAATGACATATCAACTCCTTAGTGTTTGATTAAAACTTAAGTTGCTCCAACCAGCTTAAATATTAGCAGTGGTTAGTGTTTTTTCTTCAATAATTATTGAATCTGTTCAGGTTTCAAGGGCCAGGCAGTGGAAGAAGAGGCAGGCACCAGTTGAAACAAGTTATAGCGGCAGGACCAGCCATTCCAGAAATAACTGGCATACAGCTAGCTACACAGGCGGCATAGGCTAGAGGACCTCCATCGACCCCTGGTAAATTGGAAAGCGCAAAAAAGGTAATTGCTGGAACTGCTATTTTGTTAAGATTTTTGACAATACTATTCACGTTCGAAGTCCAATCAGAATACCTTCCTACGGCTGTCTCTAGATGCTGGATCATTGGATGCTGACTAACAGGATCAATTGACATGTGTCCTCCTTTGTTTGTTCATCGAGATAGATGCATTCTTAAAAAACCAAGACAATTGTTCAAAAATAATACCTAGTTGTCAATGGTTTTTTAACGAGTACAAATTGAAGCTTTATTGACTTAATAGATACGTTTGAGTACCTCTCAAAGAAAAAAGCTGGAGAGGATATGCGCTTACTTTTTTCTATCGGATCGCTGATAGTGTCAATAGGATCCCTACTGTTATGGCACCTACTTAGAAAAGACACTCAAGGCTACAAACCCGCAAAAATATTTGCAAACTGGTATTTTGGTTTTCTCTTTCTTATAGGCTTGGCTATGTCCCTTTTCTGGTTTGTCGAATGGATAAAAGCCTAACAAACCATTTCCAGAAGAAACCATTGCGTACATTTCCATCAAAATATTACTATTCAATAAAAAGTTTCAGGACATTTTATATGAACATCTTAGAGCTTGCCACCGCAGATGATCTTACTGTCCTTTTCAAAGAGGTGTTCGCATGAAAATGTCCGTTCCTGCATTTGGATTAATCAGCGGAATTAGTACAGCCTTTGGCTTACTTCCTCATATTCTCACTCTTTGCTTCCTCTTGGTCACTGGAATTCCACCACAGTCTGTCACCTCACTAGTTGTATTCACTGTCGGAGCAAAACTTTTAGGTGAATGGCTCTTCTGGAATCATTGTAAAAGAAGGATGGATGCAGAACCGCAGCTTAAATGCTGGCGCTTGGTTCTTAATCAATCCTTATTTTCTCACCCAAATGTCGTCATATCGTTCATTCTGATGCTTGTAGATGGGGTTATTGATATGATCATAATAAACATAGCTCTAAAGACATCGATACCACCCATTTGGATTTTCCTTTCATTTCTTGGATGCCAGGCTCTTGCATCTCCGATCCAAGGCGTTCTATCTGATGTTTTCAGTCAAAAAAAGTGTCTGATATTTGCTAACATCATGGGAATAATAGCGCTTTCTGTAGTTGCTGGTTTTCCTCTAGAAAAAGCAGCTCGCGAACCCTACATTTCTGTGATTAATTTTTTGGGATTATCCTCCTTTGTCCCAGCTACACAAATGCTTTTTATTCTTTGCGGAAAAGGGCTTCTTGCCAATCTGACTGTCATTGCAAGATCTGCCATAGCAACAATCGTTAAAATAGAAACAATTGAGAAATTTGGTAAGGTAAGATGACCACAGGAAAGAGATAGGATGGAAGCTAATCAAACAGAAATCTTAGAACAAAAGATGTCCCGAATAGCTACCATGGCTGTTTGGTTTCAGTGTGTTGCATTTGTGGGGGCCCTTTCAATCCTTTACTTCCGCCTTCCTGGCTATAAAGATCTGGGGCGGGATTTTTCTTTAACAGCTCTTATTGCATCTTTCATACTAGCAAGAGTTTACATCAATAATGGCAAGAAACTAGAGGCCATTAAAAGGTTTTCCCCTGAGGAAGCAGAGATTAGAAAACGCGAGTACTTTACGAAGTTTTTCTCAGCCTATGCACTTTGGATCTTATTTTCGGGTATTTTCGCTTATGCGTAGGAATTAAAAATGAGGTTCATCGAATGAGTAACCATCAGAACTATCAGACTCTTATGGATAATTACAAAACCGGGGTTCAGTTTGTCAAAAAACTTGGATTAACGAGTGGGATCATGCAATTTTCTATTATTGTCTTTATAAATGGCTGGAAACATTTAGAAATACCCTATTACAAATTCGCCGGGCTGATTCTCTTCTCGTGGGCTATCTATTCCTTCATCAAGGATTTTTGGACATTTCTTAGAATAGAGAAGAGTTGCGCTCAATTGATCTTGGATGGTGTTGAATCAGAAAAACGGAACAAAAACTTTGGAAACTTTTTTCATGAGGTTCTCCAAAATTTTAAACTCGTAAAAGTCCTATTGCAAAGATCTCTAGTAAACCTCGTAGCTTTTGGGTGTTTTGGATACTTTTTATCTCAGTATATTGTCGATTTAAATCCTGATTTTGTCATTAGTCCTAGATCACTCAGCTTCGTTACAGCAATATTCACAGCCCTCGCCAGCAAGTTTTACTATGATTCACTTAAATCACTTGCTGAAACCAAGGAGCAGATTTTTGCTGCAAAATCTTAAGCTTTTGTACAAAAGTATGATAACTTTATGAATAGAGAAGAGATACAAAAATGGGTCTATGATCTTAAAAGGCTTCCGAACACAAGGCGGGGCTTGGCTCTGGCTTATGTAGCTCAGCTGCTATATTTGTTGTTTATGTTGTATTTCTCATTATCGATATGGCCATGGCTCACAGGAAATGAAATAGTTCATTCCTATTGCTGGGTAGCAGAAGGAGTCGCTATAGTAGTGTTTTTTACTTGGGCACGATATACGTTAAAGTTTAAGGGTGAAAGAAGGTAAAAAGGATTTCCAGTATTGTTACATAAGCATATAGAATAGTAGGTGATTTTTGTGACTTTCGTTTGTTTCATTTTTTCTATTCTATGCTTTCAGATTTTTGCATTTGATAAAAATCCCCACCTCAACACAGCTCAGCCAGGGGAAGACTACCACCAATGGTTTACTGGACCTATTCTTACTCCTTCCCCTACAACACTACCCCCAGGTCATCCTGGATTAGAATTAGAGTTGATTGTTTCAAAAACCTACGGATTTTATGATTCTGATTGGAAGTTAATTCATAC
>JAGOLG010000028.1 GCA_017994195.1 Rhabdochlamydiaceae bacterium | reverse complement strand
AGCCGTTGCAGTCGAATTGAGATAGGGGTAATTTTCTTCGGAGATTTCTTGTATTGTTTTAATAGAGTTCATGCACATTTGAAGATCATAGGCTGAGATAACCCCTGTCAAACGTCCCTTTGTATCACATAAAATCAATGTATCCGCTCTGCGGCGACGCATCGCAGAAAAAGCCTCAGTAGGCCTAAATGTAGGTAAGCCTGTAGCCGGATTTTCGATCATAACTTCTTTTATAGAAATAAGAGCAGGGTTTTTATAGATTCTATTTTTTCCAATGAAGGTTTCAACAAAGTCATTTGCAGGTTCTTTCAATACCTTATCAGGCGTATCTACCTGGACTAAAGAGCCATCCATAATAATCGCTATTCTATCTCCAAGTTTGATGGCTTCTTCCATGTCATGTGTAACTAGCACAATTGTTTTTTTCATCGAGACTTGCAAATTTTTTAGTTCATCTTGAAGTTGCTGTCGTGTAATCGGGTCTAGAGGGGCAAATGGCTCATCCATTAAAACGATATCAGGATCTGCTGCTAAAGCTCTCGCAAAACCGATACGAGCTTGTTGACCACCGGAAAGTTCTCGAGGACGTCTAGTTGTAAACTGTGAGGGTTCTAACCCGACCAAATCCAGCATATCTCGTACACGGTCTCTTATCCGATTTCGGTCCCATCCCTTCAACCCTGGAACAAGTGCAATGTTTTCTTCAATTGTATAATGGGGAAACAGGCCCGCTTGTTGAATGACGTACCCAATCATGCGTCTTAATTCCACAGGATCTTTCTTCAAGATGTCTTCATTATTAATCAGAAGAGTACCTTCTGTATGAGGAGAAAGACGATTGATCATCCTCATTATAGTTGTTTTACCGCAACCGCTGGGTCCAATCAACGCTATTAGTTCACCACGTTGTATTACAAGATTCAGGTTTTTAACTGCTTTAAATCCATTTGGATAAATTTTTCCGACATTTTCGAAAGTTATCATTAGGTATTGCTCTCTTAATAATTATTTATAGCGGAGTTATCAAATGCAAAACTTCACTTAGTCAGTTTAACACTATCTATTAAAATAAATCTATTTTTAAGGAACAGTCACGCCGATGACTTTAGTTGTGGCTCCGCAGCTAGAGGTTCCAGTCAACGTAACCGTTGCGCCTCCTCTACTAACACCTGTTACAGAAAAGCTTCCGCCTACAGGCTGCGTGGCCGTTGCTACTGCCAGATTGCTGCTAAGGGTTGTATAAGTCACAGGCCCTGAAGATGGCGGTGTCATATCAGTGATAACAACTTCCACTGTACCTCCGATCGGGACTACAGTCGAGTTTTTATTGATCAAGAATATGGGCATTTCACAAGGCGCAGTCGTCTCTGGGGTTGGTGGAGTAACGGGAGCCGCCGTGCCAGCGCCTATTAGCCCTATAGAGATCACACCTAGAATCAAGTATTTAAAGAGTTTTATCAACGGTATTTGCCCATTTAAGTTCAGGTTTTTTCATGTTTTCGCAGACGGCATCATGAAGGTTTCTCATTTCTTCATAAGCTTTCTGGTTGATAATTTCAAGTCTTGCTGGACCCTTTTCTTGACTTATCCAAGTTGCAGCTAAAATAGCTTCTTGCTCAGGTCCTTTCTCAGTTAACGGACGGAAGTAAAAATCAATACGAGAAGCGTATTTTAGGAAAGTGTCTTGGATTCTTTCATGTACCATCAACTGCTTGTTTAAAACATCTTGGTCGCTTGTTTGAACAAACGCATTATCGCGCTTTGCAATAGAATCAAATCTAACTTGATCTGGAGCTGAAACATGGAGAATTCTTATGTTGTAACCCCGTTTTTTCAAGAAGTCCAAAAAGAGATATGTTTTGTCGCCGGAAGCTGTTGTTCCGAAAAAGAAGTTTTTATTTTCTCTAACGAGCTGAGCTGTGATTAGATGATGAGCAAAGTTAGATGCAGCTCTCCATTTATTGTAGGCGCTTTTTAACCCTTGGAACGAGCCGTCTTTTGCTACCATTTCTCCATAAGTTGATTTCATCTCTTTCAAGCAGACATCATCCGGACAAATATAAGCAAAATTAGGCTGATTTTCCCACATTCTTCGCATGACTGTTGTCTTACCAACACCCGGCGCTCCTGCAGTCAAAATAATCTCTTTTGCTTCCTCAATCTCTTTGCTTTTGATTCTGTTCCAGATCGTCAAAACATCGTATTGCAAGGCTTCAAGCTCTGCTTCAGTATATTCAGTGCTGTTATCAGGAAAGCCAAGCCCTCTTCCAAACCCTACCAAAACCTGGCGTGGGAGCGAATAAGAATACTCCGGATTGTAAACCGTATTAAGATCGAAAATATCGCTTACTGTCAGTGGCATAAAACTCCTTTTTTTCGAAGAAAAATATACTAACACCCTTAATATTAAGTCAAGTTTCGCAAAATACTTTGCCTACAATTCTCTTCTCGTTATAGGATAATGCAATGCTAAAAAAATCTTCAATGCTCTGGCAGGTGTTTACTGCAATTGGTTTAGCAGCATTAGTCGGCTATTATTCGACCCCTGACTCCACGCTGCTGGGAATTTCCTATATTAAACTCTTTGCTTTCTTAGGACAGCTTTTTCTTAACGCCTTAACGCTGCTCATGGTCCCTCTTGTCTCTTCCAGTGTGATTTATGGAATCAGCCAAATGGGCCGAGATCAATCCTTTGGAAGACTAGGTGCCAAGACCTTCTTTTTCTATATTTTAACTACCTTACTAGCCGTTATCACAGGGCTCCTGCTTGCAAACCTATTCCAACCCGGGCTTCATTCTACAGCGCCAGCAGCGACAGATTCTGTGACCCAAGCGCTTAGCCAAACAGCCACATCGCATGTCGATATCATTGGCCAGGTCATCACAAAGATCATCCCTGTTAATATCTTTGAAGCCGCAGTCCATGGGAACATGCTAGGCATCATCTTTTTCAGCCTTCTTTTTGGCCTCGCCCTTTCTAAAAGCGAGTCCGAACCCGCCTCAATGGTCTCAAAAGTTGTGAAAGGCGTTTTTAACGCCCTTATGAAAATGACGCATTTCATTATGAAAGCCATGCCGCTCGGAGTCTTTTTCTTAGTCGCAAAAGCAACAGCTTCTCAAGGAGCCGATAGTTTTAAAGCGCTTCTCTCTTTTTTCGGAACTGTCGTTCTAAGTCTGATAATTTTTATGTTTGCGGTACTTCCGCTCCTCTTAAAGCTTGCAGGCCTAAATCCCTTGAAACACGTTAAAGCCATGGCTCCTGCCTTAGTCACTGCTTTTTCAACAAGCTCATCCACTGCAACTCTTCCAATCACCCTGGAATGCGTTGAAAAGCGCGCCGGCGTATCGAACAAGATTTGCAGCTTTGTCCTCCCTTTAGGCACCTCTGTCAATATGTCGGCCTCGGCCCTCTACGCTTGCATCGCTGTGTTTTTTATCGCGCAAGTTCATGGCATTCAAATTTCTTTTATGCACCAAGTTCTACTAGTTTTTCTTTCAACCATTACATCCATGGGCATTGCCGGAATACCCTCTGGAAGCCTTGTCTCAATCATGGTCGTATTAAATGCGCTGGGTGTTCCTGCTGAAGGGCTTGCTCTAATCCTTCCCGTCGATAGGATCCTTGACATGTGTCGAACGACCGCCAATGTCTTTAGCGACAGCACTTGTGCTGTCTTAGTGGCTCATTCTGAGGGTGAAAAAGTTCTTAAAAATAGCTAAATTAAAATTACAAATCACACTCTCTTCTTTAGACAATATCCCTCTAAAATTGTATAATCGTCGCAAAATTTTTAGGTTATTTTGATGAAAATTGAGTTTATTCCATATATTGATTCTTTAGTTTCCCATCCAAACGTAAGAATGGCTGGCTCTATTCTCTTTCGGCATAAAAGAATCGCTGCTTTTGTATCGGCTGTGCTTGCTAGCATGGCAGCCTATTACTTTATAAACCGCCGCCCTCGTGATCATAAAAATGATATAACTCCACAATTGAAGAAACCCGAGCACAATTCGCCAAATCAACCTATCCGTATTTTAAGCATCAATGTCCCATTGCTAGGAAAATACACCCGTCCTTTTTCCCCTGAATTTCCGATTGAAAATAGACCAAGAGCCCTCATTTGCTACCAGTATGCTCCATTAGTCGTATTAGCCCCCATCATTGCCAAAATAAGACAAGAATTGATTGAGCTCATCTCCCACATGCACACTATTTCAAACCAGCCGATATTAGATCAGCAGCCCCCTATTCCAGAAGCGCCTGTTCCGACCCTTGAACTTACGCCAGCTGAACAACCTCCATCAGCTGTTCAGGTAGTGAAAGGCGTCGTTAAGACTGCTGCTCAAATCTTAAAACAAGGCATCGATCTTACACCCTACTTCTTGCAAACTCTTCAAGCAGGCGTTGATTTTTGGAATACACCCAGTCAACCTTATGATCCATTCACATCAAATCTGATGGTCGGATTTGCAAGAAAATTCGGAAAGAATTTTCATTTTTTACTACTTAATACATCACGGCTTCGTGGTCCTGAATTTGCAGGACAGCTCGTCATGAAACTTGAAGGTGTAGAAAGGATTGGAAACCGAACCATCAATAATTGCCTTAAGTTTTGCAATCCCCTTGGATGGGGTTCTTTAATTCTACAGCTTGCTGATTTAGGCGTTAATACAGCAAGTTTCATGGGAACAGGAATGCTCGAACAATTGAACGATCAGATTGATCAATGGCTGCTTGACTTTGTTAAGAAGCTAAACATTTATAACGACCTAGATCTTGAGTATTTTGAGAAGAGAGAACAGCAAAAGAAAGCTGATGCAGAATTTGAACAAGAGATAGAACTTTATAAAGCATGGCTAATTGAAAATGGAAAGGTTCCAAACGAAGTTATCAATCAGCGCAACGTTATCTATAAATATACACTTGGCATCATGGTGGATTGGTATGTTGATTGTATACATGAAGAGGGTTTTGAACCTGCAGATTCATATCGGGAAGCAGAAAAAGTAAAGGATCTAACTAAGCAAGCATTTGAAAAGGTGCAGCGGGACTGGTATAATGATGCGCAGCAAAAACATGAGCAAAAGATGAAGATGAGGCGCGATCAGTCGCAACCCGAGCCTCCTATTCCAGGACAACCTGATGACCTCATTTTTGAAATGGTACTTCCTAACATCTCTCAGTTTCTTAAACTCACTAATCTACAAACACTGACAAGCCTTGTACAAGTGCTTAGGGAAAAAATAGATTCTAGTGAATATTCTTCAGATCGCAAGGAGCTTGCAAAAACCTCTTTAAGGACGTTGATATTAGGCGATGCCTCATGGAGACAGCGTGATTATAAAAAAGCAGCTGATACAGTAGGCATGCTAAACAATGTAGCTAAGTGGGTCAAAAATCCAGCAAATGTCTTGGCCCGTTTTGTGCCTGATTCCATAAAAACTGAAGCCAAAATGCTGGCACAACCCCTGAATAAAGGCATAGGCAATGCTGTAGGGATCGTAGTCACTCAGCTCTCCCTAGATGAAAAAGCCATCAATCAATTAAAACTCCAAGAATTAGAAGAACTTTTTCCAAAAAAAGATCTAAAATTAGATGTTTCGCAATTGCTTCCAAACGGTTTTGGAGAAAGTGTACTGGGAGATTTTACTTTAGCTTTCATGGCACGTTTTATCACAAGAATGCAGAAAAGAGCAGGTAAAAACGTCTCCGACAAAATAGATTTTGATTACAATCAAACGCTTCAAAAGCTCATTCAAACAATGGGCGAACAAGTAGCTGATAGGCTTTCATATCTCTTAGCTGTCTACTTAAAAGAGACAAGCCAGAGCAATTACTCACCCGAAGACCTCATGACAAAAAGAGTCGGCGGTTGGTTTTCTTAAGACTCTTGAACTTCAACGGGTATAACCACTAATTCATCCCCTGTCACATCTTCAAGGGCAACGGAGAACGTTTTCTCAAACTTATCTTCTGGAATATAGAGAACACGCTTCGTCAAAGAGTAAGGCACGATCTGTTCGGCTTTGTCCTTAAACCCTTTTGCATTTAAAACCTTGACGATTTGCTTGTGCTTTTTAAGCGTTACGATCCCTTCAATACCGCTGGCAATGGAAAAGGGCCAGAAAATAAACCCTAAAATTTTAAGCCCAAGCCCACGCGGGATGGTTCCTTTGGTGTGTTTCCAAGCGATTTCCTTGGCTGTCGCACAAGGAAGCGATGTGCTTGCCCTAGAGATTTCATAGGTATGCGAGCCTTGGTTTGTAATCGTGACTTCGATGGGCCGGTAACCCTTCCCTGTCACATCATATTTTAAAATTGAGGCACCCTCTTCTTTGGATAAAGCCCTCACAGAGACTTCAAGCGCCTTGTCTTTTAACGAAAACGGAGCCGTTAAAAGAGACGGGACTGGGTTTTTGTTAATTAAATTAAACGAGAACAAAACAGTTAACAATGATATATAAAAATAGTCTTTTGATTTCATTTAACTATTATACCATTTTCAATAGTTAAACTAAACTAGCGATTAAAATTTGAATTTGTCTTACTTGCCAGCTCGACTTCATTAGTATGATAAGCAAAACCGTTGACAAAAGTGCTAAGCATTTAAAGCCTGCGTCATAATCCTTAGAGCCTTCTCGATCTCTCCTTCAGGGCCTGTATATTCAGCTTTAGAAATCCATCGATATCCACCCTGCATTAATCCATGCTGAAAATACTGCTCCACAAAGGCTTTAGCAAAGAGAGAAGGATTATCTGTTGGGTAAATAGTTGTCTTTCCATACCCATCTCTTGGGGGTACTGTAATCCCGTTTGAAGAGAGAATTTTTAGAAGTTTGCTATCGTGAATAATGACTGTATTATTTTCAGTCAGCTCAGCAGCTATAGTTAATGTTTTAGGTTGTATAAGTACTCTAGAACTCATGGTTTGCTCATTATTCTCAATATTTAGTGATAAAACTATGTTTTAATTTTTCCACAACACTCATGAGACCTCGTTAAAGGTTATAAATGAATTTGAATTAAAACAACACCGATAATTATAATTTTAAATTACTTTATTCGCTGGGCTCTGCTTCCTTTGTTTGGTAAGCAGATTGAGCTGGGATGTCAGTGGAAGAGTAAAAACTGATAATTTTAAGGGGTTTATGCGCCCTTAAGTTAATCAAATTATGGGATGTGCCAGTGGGAACAAAAATAACATCGCCTTCTTTGACTTTGGAAGTTGAGTCATCTAGCACCATAGTCCCCTCCCCTTCTATCACATAGATGACTTGATCAAAGGGATGGACTTCGGGGCCAATTTCATTTTTGGGGTTAGTTGCTGGAGAGACATTCATGAACACGATTTGTTCATATTTTCCTGTTGCAACAGCGGTTTTCCAGTTCTCGTTTTTTTGCGCCTGTTTGACAATATCATGAATAATCATAGGCTGGATGCCATCGGAATGTAGAGCCGCAAAAGTAAGTATTCCACCTAAAAGAGCCGTTTTCTTCATAGCAACCTCTTAATCGATTTTTACTAAATTCGAAGAATTAAAGGATACTATTAAGTATCAGTTTAATCTTTTCTGCTGTGGCTTGTGGGTTTTCAAGATGGCACGCATGGCCTGCATGAGGGATTTCATGGCTGGCAATGCCCGCATAAAGCTTTTTGTAAGTATCATCGTATTGCCCATGTAAGAAAATGGCATTACGATGATGGGATTTTTGGCTGACTAGAGAATGGCTTTTGAATTGCTCAAGCAAAACTAAGGGGTCGTTTTTTAGCCGTCTTTCAAAAATACGGGGGAAGTTCGGATGACTCGTGAGGCTGGAAAAAATGGACTGAGCATACCACTCTTGGAAAAACTCCTGTAAGGTGAGGGTTTTAAGCTTTTCTATCCACAGCTCTTCTTGGGCTTTTCGAGCACTCCTTTCTTCCTCTGTTTTAAGCCCTGGATGAGCAGAAATCAGGAGTTTGGGAACTTCTGCCTGTATGGCAATCCTACCCCCCATTGAATACCCTATTAAAACCCCTCTAGAAGGCAGTATAAATGGATAAGATAGGCTCTGGCAGTCATATTCTGGAAGTAGGCCTATAACCAACTCCCAGTCGTCTGGGCTTCCTGCAAAGCCATGTAGAAAATAGAGCTGCCTGTCAACGCCTTTGTAAACCATGTTTTACAGGTTACGATAAGAGTCTTGTTTTCAGCAATCTACACTTAATCTTCACACTTTTTGGTACGAATAAATACTAAATTATTGGACGAGCGAAGGTTGTGTATTCGATGTTCCCCTACGAACTTAAAAAAGATATCGATCTTTTAAATTGCACTCTTTACCTACTTGAAAGAATCGACACCCTTACTGAACCACACAGGAGCTAGTTTCCAAAAGGTCAATGATTTCTTGGTCTTGTTGTGTTCTATTTTGCAACTTTAATGCTAAAGATAAAGGCGTGTCTCCAGAGTCATCCATTTTTTGAGCATCTGCATCTGATTTTAAAAGCTGCTCGACAAGCGCTTTGTGCCTGCCTTTGACGGCAAAATGCAATGCTGTAGAACCATTGTTGTCCACGGAGTCTTTAGGAATGCCAGAATCGATAAGTTTTTGAACTGCTTTAGCAGCGCCGACAGCTGCAGCATAATGAAGTAAGCTTCTTCCATCAGAAGAACACACCGTTTTAATATCACCGGCAAGAGGAATCAATTTTGCACAGATTTGATAGAGATATTTTTGGCCCGACCACAGAAGCAGGGAGCGAGCTAATCTTTCGTTCTCCGTTTTCTGAATTTGATCAATGTAATATTTCATGACAGTTTCAAATAATGAGCTCGAAAGAATTTGGAGCGGTGCTTTGTCGGATCTGTTCGTTTTCCATAGAACAGCTGTGTTTGAAGAAAGAATCCTGTAAGAATCGTCAAGATAGACTAATCGAAGTGATGCTATATTCGTTTGTGAAGAGAGAGTTTCATCAAGCTTTTCAAAAAACTTAAGTCTTTCTAGAGCTAGATGAAAAGGAGTATTTCCTTCGTGATCTTGCTGCTCTAAAACTGTTGTATTGGACATAACATTTGTTGGATCTTTTCTATCTAAAAATTGCTTTCCTTTTAATAAAAGATGAAGAAAATTCTCTTTCTTATCATTGACAACTGTTAAATCGGGGTCGTATGACAAAACAAGTTTAGTAAAGGCAGCATCATTATATTCTAAAACTAAGTGGATGGGGTAAAAACTACTATTCCCGGTATTGATATCAAACCCTAGTTCTAACATTTTTCGAATAACGTCAGGTTTCTTTTTATACTTTAGAGCCAAAAGAAGTGGAGTCATTGGAACAGGGGGGCTGGCTTTATCCAATCTATAGTTAACTGTTACGTCTTTATCTCGAGATCTTGTTGCCATAAACTCAACCCAGGCGGCTCCTTTTTTTAAGACGGTCTGATGCAGCCATGGGCTAGTTCCTCTTTTTCCATCTTCTGGAAAGACCTCTTTTGATGCATCAAAATCCCCTGAAAACATAATCTCAGCTAAATCAAGTCGATCTTCTTCAAACACTTTTTTCCTAAGACGGTCTATTTCATGCTTATTGCCTTGAAAGTAAGGCCAGACTTCTCGGAGGATTTCCAGGTCTTTTGTATCGATTGCAGCTTCAATGCATTTCACTTGGACTTGCGGGTTGGAAGAGCTATAGTTTTGATCTAATGGAAAAGAAACAATAGCTTTTACTAATTGTAAACTTTGCGTATTAACGGCGAGCAAAACGTAGTCAGAAAATTCTGAACTGTTGATTTTACCATTTGTTTTAAGAGCCTCTATAGATGCTATTCGACAATGTTCTATAGCGATAGCTAGTAGCCCAGTTCCCTTATTATTCGTCGTGCGAATAACTGAGCTTTTACAAATTTGAAGCATGCATCTAACCGTTTGATCCCATCCGCGAATTAAAGCTACAAAAATCGGAGGGTTTTCTATATTGTAGTTTGAGGTAAAAACGCTGGGGTTATCAGCGGCTAGGGCAACAATAAGGTCGTTCTGCTCCTTTGTTGGCTCAGCTTGCCCATTTAACATTTGTAAAATCAATTCTTGTGGATTAGAAACAATTTGATTTGTTCGGACTCCATTGGCTTGACCGGCGGCTAAGGTTTTTGAAGCTAATTCATATTTTTGCTTGCTAATCAATTTTGCAAATGTTGTTTTTCCATTTGAGTTGTAGCTTAACATGCCTGACATATTACTTGATCCGCGTCCCTCACGATTCGCAGGCATCCAGCTTAAGACTTCTTCTATGACGGCATAAAGCTCTTCGTCAACCAGTCGAAATAGAAACTGCTGTTCGTTATAGGCATTTCGCTCTAAGTGGTCTCTGCAAGCTTTTTTAAGTTGATCATCTTCATAAACACAGGCCAATTGTAGTACATGGGAGCATTGGGAAGGTATTTGCTGAACCACAAGAGGTCTGACTTGATTAAGCAGCGCAATATGCTGGTATTGATGTACTAGCATATAAAGCTCGATAACTTGAGCTGGTGTCAAATTTGGCAATTGGTAGGTTTTAAGAAAGTTTAAAAAAGCTTGCACAGTCTCTTTTGAGGCATTTTCAATCTGAATTCTGCGGTTTAACGTCTCAGAGACCCCATGTGAAAGCATATTATTAAAATAGTCGCATTGTAGCAAAAAGCGGGTTTCTATTTGAATTTCTTGTCCTTCTACAACAAAGGTAAAATGATTAGACGCTACATTAGCTGTTGGGGCAAAAGACGAATTAATAGCTGGTATTGACATAAACGGATCCTCCCTTGATTTTAAGAGAAGATTTTAGTTGTCAGCTTGTTTAATAGTAAACTAGAAAAAGCTGTTGGATACGTTATGGCTCTATTTACTTTTTAATTCGACCAAGAGTGCTTGTACCTGAAAGGCATGCCTTGGCAAGTTTTAAGATCGTATAAATTCGTTTTTGTGTCTCTTTGTCATTTTGAATTAAGTGAGATAGCTCGGTAATCTCGTACTTGACAGTGCACATTTTTACAGCTTTAGTAAAACTCAAACTGAACATAAACTGAACAATTGGTTTTTTTTCAGTATCATCTTTTAAACATATATCATACTTCTTATGCTGTGTAACTGTATAATTTCTTTTATCTGTCTCGTCAAAACTAATATCAAAACGTGTTGTCTCGTTTACACAGGGTCTAATTATATATATAGATTTTGCAAGATAAAATTTTGATAATTTTTCTCTCATGAAATCGTGTCCATAGGCAAATGCCCCTATTGAGAGAAAGCGCAAAATGGTAATAGATGGGATGGTACGGTAGTACTGATAATCACAGCTTGGCTTGACTTTAGCAAATAATTGATCACTTATTTCTTCTGGATTTGAACCGAAGTTAAGTTCATCACCGCTCAGACGTAAATAATGATCTACTTTGCTCTTAAGTAGTTCATTGAGTGCTGCAAATTCTTGGCTACTGAGTGCAGCTCTAAGTGTATGAACTGTGCATCCATATTTTTCAAAGTATGCTTGTAAATAGGCTTTCCCATTCAAAAACCCATCATACTCGAATAACTTCTTGACTTGCTTCCAGATAGTATCTGGGGAATCTTCAAGATAAGGAGCTAATTGTTCTAAAAACCAAGAAAAGAAAATTCTTAGACGTTGTGTCTCAGTTCTCTCTGTACTGGGAGGTGGGATGGTTAATTTAAGCTGATTCAAGCTTATGCTACTACCACTCTCTGCTTTGGTGTCAGAATCATCGACTGCAATCAGAGGACAAAATGTTCTTGTGATATCAGGACCAGTAATCTTTTCAAGCTTTGTACTCTCAAATTCCTCTGTAAAATTGAATTTTTCGAATATGTAATCAGTCAGATCTTTGATTTTTTTTGCAGTTTTAGAAGGACGTTCAAGAGATTGAGCTGATTCCGAATCGCTAGTTTCAATCTCATCTGTTGTAGAGATTCTGGTTCTTTCATCAATAATACTATTTAATTTTAAGTTAAAAAAAGGAATTGTAATTTGTGACATAAAAATGGAGTTGGTTAATTATAAATTATAGTGGGTTTACGTTAATTATCTAATTCTAAGCCACAGTGATTTCTTTGGCTAGATAAACATCTTGGATAGCATGCAAGAGCATCACGCCATCTTTGAAAGATTTTTGAAACGCTTTGCGCCCGGAGATGAGGCCTATCCCCCCTCCCCTTTTGTTAATGACCGCTGTTTCTACGGCCCCAGCAAGGTCGTTCTCACCGGAAGGGCCGCCGGAGTTGATGAGGCCGATGCGTCCCATATAGCCATTTGCTACTTGGTATCGGACGAGATCAATGGGATGGTCGGTGCAGAGTTTTGTATACATTGCCTCTGTTTGCTTGCCGAACTTAAGCGCTTTAAAACCACCGTTGCAGGTGGGAAGTTTTTGTTTGACGATGTCGGCTCCTATCGTGGCTCCTAGGTGATTGGCTTGGCCTGTCAGATCTGCAGCTTCATGGTAGTCTTTATCAGCCGTTTTAAAAGCAGAGTTTCTTGTATAGCACCACAAAATAGTAGCCATTCCCATCTCATGGGCTATTTCAAAACATTTGCTGATTTCAGTAATTTGCCGATCGCTTTCATGAGATCCAAAATAGATGGTGGCGCCGACAGCTACGCATCCCATATTCCATGCTTGTTTAACAGATGCGAAAATTATCTGGTCATGCTTATTGGGGTAGGTCAAAAGCTCATTGTGATTGAATTTTAAGATGAGCGGTAGATGGTGGGCGTATTTACGGGCCATGCTCCCAAGAACTCCTAGAGTGGAAGCAAAACCATTCACTCCACCTTCTAGGGCTAACTTAAAGAGATAGTCAGGATCAAAATAATCGGGATTTACAGCAAAAGATGCGCCCGCTGTGTGCTCAACACCTTGATCGACAGGAAGAATATTGAGGTAACCTGTTTTGCCAAGCCTTCCGTGATTAAAAAGGGTTTGCAGGTTTTTTAGAACTGGAATAGATCGATTAGAGGATGAAAAAATCTGGTCGACCCAATCAGGACCAGGAATGTGAAGCTTTTCCTTAGGAATGGTTTTGCAGACATGGGATAGAAGCGATTCTGATTTAGAGCCTAATGTTTTTTGAACTTGTGCAAGTGACATGGGCATTTTCCTATTTTAATATCATCCCTTTTGTCTCAGGGATTTTTTTCCAAATGAAATAAAATGCAACCAGGGCAAACACAGCGTAAATCAAAAATGCCCCGGCCTGTGTTAGGTACGTTACAAGATCCATAAATGTGAATACAACTAAAAAGTTGCAAACCCAGCTTGCAAATAAAGCGACTGACATTCCCTTGCTGCGGATAGAATGAGGAAAAATTTCAGAGGCAAGAAGCTGTGGTATCGGCCCGAGTCCAAATGCAAAACATCCCACATAAACCATGAGGCTTACCGTTGCAATCCAGGGCGATACGGAGCACCCTAGGCAAAGAGCTACTAGCGAAAGAAACATCCCGAGTGTCCCGGCAAGCAGTAGAGGCTTGCGACCCTTTCTATCGATAAGAAAAATGGAAACACACGTCGACAGGAAATTGACAAGGCCGATGAGCACTGCTGAAAAAATAGCGCCGGACACTGATGTAAACCCGCACATTTTAAAAATGGAGGGAGCAAAGTAGATGATCGCGTTAATTCCCGTCAGCTGTTGAAAGAAGTTTATTAAGACAGCTGCGGTTAGAATTGGACGGTATTCTTTTTTGAATAGAGTTTTCCAAGAGGCTTTTTCTTTACTCTCTAAAGATCGTGAATCAGGAAGGGCTAAAAATCCAACCCCTTGCATGATTGCCGGAAGAATCCCAAGAGCAAACATCCATCGAAATCCTCCATCTCCTGAGAAAAGATAGCTTGTTAAATAGGCGCAAAGAATCCCAAACGTCACAGTCAGCTGGTAAAAAGAAACATATCTTCCGCGCAAGCTTGCTGGAGAGACTTCTGCCACATACATGGGTCCAACAACGGAAATAGCACCAGTAGCCAGCCCCTGCAGAATGCGTCCGAGAACGATCGATTCATACGAGGGAGAAAAGACAACAACAAGAGTTCCAATTAAAAAGAATGCCGCAATGGCAATTTGTGCTTTTTTACGTCCGAAAAAATCGGCTACCATGCCAGCAGATGCAGCTCCAGCAAGCGCTCCAAATAAGATAACGCTGACTAAAAAACCTTGGCTTGAAGGGTCTAATTGGTAACGAGGAGCAATAAGCAGTAGAGCGCCGGCCATGACAGCAATGGTATAGCCATATTGAAAGGCTCCTAGCATAGCGATGCAATATTTCCAAAAGGTCATATTATCGGGATGGTAACAGAAACCTCTATTTCAGACACTTAAGATTATACTTGATAACATACAATTTTATTTGTTATATGTTTTTTTATAACTATTCATATTTATTTAGATAACTAGTATAATTCTTAAAAACAAGAAATGGTTATTAATGTCTTTATTTGCAACTATTCCGTTATCTACACCGCCAACACCAGCTTATGTCTTTAGTGACAAGGATAAATTAGGTGAAGGGAGCGGTGGCATTGTTTATAAGGGCAAGCGTATCTATGACCCAGCCGCCAGTTTTTCTCTTGCTCCTAAACGTTTGAAAAAAAATGCGCTGGCAGAATCTTCGATTGCCATCAAAGTCTTTAAAGATTGCAGAACTGGTATGCACGAAGTACAAGTTACAAAAGTGTTCACTGAGCTTCGTATTCCTCATACGATTCGTTATATTGCCCATCAATTCTGCGGCAATCCGCAAAGAATGGAATTGATTTTAGACTTAGTCCCAGGTCAAACTCTTAATAAAATCTTCTATAGTCTGAAATGGAAAGACATCCGAACTATTTCTGAACAAGCTTTTGAAATGCTACTAAAATTCCATGAAATTGGATTTATTCATGGAGATTTAAAGCTTGATAACATGTTATACGAGCCTAACGCTCGCTATCTCACTGTCATAGATTATGGGCTAGCTGGACGGACATCTAGAAATACAGTTTTGAACTCGGATTTTCCTTATGAAAGAATACAATGTACACAATATCGCGCTCCAGAAATTTACTTAGGAATGGGTCATACGACAAGAGCTGATCTTTGGAGCCTTGGAATTGTCATCTATGCACTTGTAACAAAGAGCTTCTTTGCGAAACTAACCGTCTCCGATGATCAACTTAAAGGTAGAATGATACCTGTTCACAAACTGTTCAGCTTGATTGAGCTTCCATCTATTCACGCAGTCGAAAAAATTAAAGATCTTCCAACCTGTCCCTGGACTGTTGAAAATGGAGTCGTTATTTGGAAAGAGCCTTTTGAGCCTATCGCTTACACCCCCTGGAAAGAACTCTTTAGAAGCGAAGCAGTCAATATGAAGGCTCCTGGACAAGATATCGAATTATTTACGTCGATTTTAAGCAAAATATTCCGTTTTGAAGATCGAGCCTCTATTGAAGAGATCTCTCAAGAATACAAGGATAGTAAACTCAGAGATATTAATTTGGAGGTAACACAGCTGGCTAGCAACCAGAAACTAATCATACTCTCTGATCAGATAAGCGTCGTTTTCGATAATAGCAAAAACATCTACCGATCGTGTCTGCATATTCCACAAAACTCATCGGGAAAGTACTCCATTACCTTGATTGAAAATGAGAAAACCTTAATAGATGAATGGCCTTTTCGTTTGAATGAATACCTTGATTTCGAAATTAATATTCCGGACTTAATCGCGCTTAATGAGTTAAAACAACTCAATAACCGCCAGAATCTTATACCGGGTGCACCAACGCTCGAATGATGTTTTTTTAAAAAATTTATGGTAAAATTTCGGCATGTCTATTAAAAGCTCAGAGCAATATATTAAACAGTTTTGGGAGCGGCATATTGCTTCTTTTGAGGTATGTCATGGAACAACCTCTCTCTATTACAACCATTTTAAAGAACAGGGTCTGAGCGCATCTTATCCAAAGCCCTTAGTAGATCTAGTTGCAAAGATTAGGATTCTTTGGAACAGCCATCAGGATATTAAGCCGATGACGGGTTATTTTCAGTGGTTTTTAAATAGATTCGATAGAGCACAAGCTGAAAATGCAGTAGAGTATTCCTTTTCGGCAAATCAGCAGGTTCAGCATGAGTTCACAACTGGGTCAAGGCATGGTGGCGAGTGGATGAGGGAGCTGCGCAGTTTTATTGCCAAAGCTTTGGGCCAAGAACACCTTTTTTCACAGGATGAAAAACTTGTACTTAAAGAGGCCCAGGCACTAATCGATGTTGTTTCTGAGCTTCCAGTTATGAAAGTTAAGATCAATCCAACATGCTCTAAATTAGCGAAGATGTTAGGCGAAAAATCACTTTTTCTTCCCTTAGAAAAATTTAAAAACTACGTCGAAAAAAACTGTCTGGAGATGGAGATTCAAAGTTATTTAGACAAGAAGGTTTTACCGGCGCTATATGCAGAGAAAAGGCAACTTCTAGACCAAGATGAGTTGGTGCTGACGCGGGCCGTTTCTTCTGAGTTTTTAAGTTTTGAATTTATAGAGACTCTCTCGACAAAAAAAACTCCTAATCTTTCAGATTTTCCGAAGCTGGAGTTTGATCAACCTACCATCCTAAGCACAGATGAAATTGTTAAACTCAGCATTGATCGATCTGGCCTCTCGAATTTAGATGAATACAGTGACTCTAAATTCGATGTCGAAGTTCTTAAAAATAATCAATATCGTGTGACTCGAAGAGTTTCTTCAGACCAAAACATCGAGAAAGAATTTCGAAAAAAGTGGCTTGCTGCGTTCAAAGTAAAGTAATCTACGCGTTTCTCAAAACCCCTTTCGTAAAATATCTATTGACATTGATCAAAGATTGAAAAACAATTGTTAGTGAATTTTCTAGATATGCTCTTTAGCATACAAAATATTGTTTGTTGCAAGAGGCTTGATAAGCACGAGCTTGTGATTAGAAATAAAAAAACGAGGAAACTATATGGCAGTATCCATTAGTGAAACATTTACTCGCATAGCACAGGGTACATACCTAGAGGAAAATAAACTTAAACACGTTCCAAGATGGATCAAAGAAAAATTACAAAGACATGAAAACCCAAATTCACCTTTTGAATCAATTACAATAGTAGGCAAAGGGAAATATCAAAATGCCACTTGCTTGCATGTGGCTTATTTGTATTGGCGCTATCTCATAGCTAATGACGATCCAAATAGTAAATATTTAAGGGATACTTTTGATCAGCTCTTAAAAGACCCCAGAATAGATGTTAGGGCGGCTTTTACAGAAGAACGCCTATTTGATCGTGATGAAGGCCATTTTTCACCTCCGGATTCATATGGCGGGGTTTATATAGAAAATGGAAATCTAGCTCATTACGCATTATTAGAAGAGGATTTCGAAACAATGATGAAAATTGTTAGCTTAGCGGGCGATTTGTTGGATACAACTTGTTCAACGGTCTCTTGTAAATGGTTTTTAGAAGAACCTCCTATGGAAGAAATTAAATGTGTAAAATTGTTCGATCCGGATGAGCGTCAATGGACTACGACAACCGATCTATCAGACAGAAAAGAACTATTAAATAGAATTAAAAACACTACTGTAAATGGACTTTTAGCTAAAATTCATTGGACTGAAGGCACTTATTCAAATGTAATAAGAAGAAACAATGTTTCTCTTCTCCATATTGCTGTCAGAAAAGCGGATCTTCCAGCAAGTACATTTCTAGCCTCAAAGCAGAAGGAAATTTTAGACTCAAGAAATCTAAGTGCTTCCCAATATGCAATAGAAATAACGGAGGGTAAGCTGCTACGTATATCCTCAGAAGAAAAAAAACAAAAGGTATCTGAAATTTTCAAGATTTTACAGTTTGTTAAACCTTTGCCTGATCCTCTTCCAAAAGCTTTTTATGTTTTACATAGAGGGGGGCTTGATTTTCTATATTTCCCTGCAACCAAAAGCTCGATTGCTCGAGAAACTTTATGGAAAGAAAAAATAGAATTAAAGGTTGTTAGAGGTAGAAGACCAACTTACAAGGAAGATAGCTCAATACCTGTAAATAGCCGTGCTACTGTAGAAGATTTTAAAGATTATGGTACGGTATATGGTCATCTTGTTCCTGATGCAAACAGTCGATATTCTGAAAAGGCTCATCAAGCTGCTTATTTTCTTACCAATTTTGTTTCGCAAGACAGCGTAATGAATAATGGGTTATGGAAAAGTCTTGAAAATAAAGTTAGAGAAATGGCCAAGGAACATCTCTGTCTGCATGTGTATTCAGTGGGTGTTTTTAAATCAAAAGAAGAGCATGGAGTTAAAAGG
>JAGOLG010000105.1 GCA_017994195.1 Rhabdochlamydiaceae bacterium | reverse complement strand
ACTCTATATATTGGCAACCAAAGGGGCCAGCCTGACGGTGGAGGGGATCCAAGATATCGTCGAAATCACTCTCATGAAAATGGGGCATCATGATGTCGCCCGCGACTATATCATTTACAGAGACCAGCATAAAAATCTAAGGGACGACTCCCCTCTTAAACTGAAAGTCTACCGAAAAGATGGGACGATGGTCCGTTTCAATCCGATGAAAATTGCCTCTTCGATTGAAGATGCCTTTAGGAAGGCAGAGAAAATCGAAGACCAGGCTCCTCCGGAAATGATTGAAACGGTCAACCGTCTCACAAATCGTGTCGTGACAAGGGCGTCTCAAGTCCATGAATCCGGCGAGCCTCTGCATGTCTCAACGGTGCAAGACGAGATCGAGCAATTACTGATGCAAGAAGGGTATTATAAAGCAGCCAAACAATACATCCTGCAGCGCGCTGCTTTAGAGGAGCAAGCTCCCACGGCGATTGAAGAAAGACAGGAAGGAAAACGGCAATTTACAATTGCAACATCCGATGGAAAAACCCGCACCTTAAAAGAATCCCATATTAAGAGCCGTCTTAAACTGGCCTGCCGCGGTCTTGAAAACGTCGACTTAAATGAACTCTTAGAATCGGTGCTTCTCAACTTTTATGAAGGAATTAAAGAAAACGAAGTCGATCAAGCTCTCATCATGGCAGTCCGCAGCAAAATTGAGATCGAGCCTGCGTATGCAACTGTAGCAGCTAGGCTTCTATGCGATGTTCTCTACCGCGAATCGATGGAAATGAGCGCAGGAGAATCGGGATTTGAAGCAGCTCATAGAGCCTATTTTAAAAAATACATCAAATTTGGCATCTCTGTTGAACGTCTAAATCCTGAGCTTCTTGAGTTTGATCTCGACATGCTTGCAGGAGCGCTCGATATTAAACGGGATGATCTCTTCTCTTATATGGGCGTGCAAACTCTTTATGACCGCTACTTTATCCACCATTTAGAAAGACGCCTTGAAACCCCTCAAATCTTCTGGATGCGAGTCGCCATGGGGCTGTCTTTGCAAGAAAAAGATAAAAATAAACGAGCCATTGAATTCTATAACCTCCTGTCGCAATTCAATTATACGTCTGCCACACCGACACTATTCAACTCAGGAACCACTCATTCTCAACTCAGCTCCTGCTTCCTTTCCACCGTGATAGATGATTTGTCTCATATCTTTAAGGTGATCTCCGATGATGCGCAGCTCTCTAAATGGGCAGGCGGGATCGGCAATGACTGGACTAACGTGCGAGCAACAGGCTCTGTCATCAAAGGAACCAACGGCAAAAGCCAAGGGATTATCCCCTTCTTAAAAGTCGCTAATGACACAGCAGTAGCAGTGAATCAATGTTTTGCGCCCGATACTCTTATCTATACATCCGAAGGAGTAAAACCGATCTCGGAAGTGGAACCCGGCATGCTGGTGTTAGGGGTCAGCGGCTCCTATAAGCGTGTGACAGATAAATTCACATACAATCAAAAAGATCCAATGATTGAAGTGAAAGTTAAACACTCTATTTCTCCGATTGCAGTCACAGCAGGACATCCATTCTACGCTCTAAGAGGCATTCCGCTTGAGCAATCCAATGAAAGAACGCTTCAGTGGATGAAAAAAGGGAAAGTGAATTTTGAGTGGGTTGATGCAGGCGCTCTTAAAACAGGCGACTATGTTGCCCAAATCATCCCTTCAGAAATTGTGCAGGCAGAAGGCATCACAGAAGACGATACCAGGCTCTATGGAATTCTTCTTGGAGATGGCCACATGTCAAAAGACGGCCATGAGTGGGGCATCTCTGGAAATCCTCAAAATGACACCCATCTAGAGTTCGTCCGCAGCTACTTGAAACAGCGAGGCATCCATTTCTGGGAAACAGGTAGAGCAGATAGCTATATTCAAATACGTTGGGCAGCAGGGCGTGGAGCTGTCCGAGATGCGACAACCGGCCGCATTGTTGGAAGCGGAGCTGCTACTCTCCCCTTCGACTACGATGACCTTTATGATAGCAATAAGAAAAAACGGATTGCTGCAAGACTGACTCGCCTGCCGCGCAAGCAAACGCTTTCTCTCATCCAAGGACTTATTGAAACGGACGGCAATGTCTCTAGAGAAAAAGAAATCACCTTCACAAACACCTCTCAAAATCTCGCAGAAGGTCTTCGTTATCAGTGCCTCCGCTTAGGTGTGCCAACGGCCGGTGGGTACCGCGTCCGAAAAAATGGACACACAGGAAAACGATCCGATGGAACAGCTGTCCATTTTGATAAGGAAACCGCTTGCTATGATGTGCGGATTCCGGCGGTGAAAGAAATCGCAGAGCGTGTAGGCTGCAAACCTCTGACAAAACGAAACTGGCTTGCGTGGGATCAGTTTGTGTTCACCCGCGTTAAATCAACAAAATCGATCCCTGTTACTCCTTTTGTATTCGACCTCAAAGTGGAAGACGACGAGTCGTATATGACTGCGTCAGGACTTGCTCACAACGGCGGAAAACGAAAAGGAGCGATGTGCGCTTATTTAGAAACATGGCATCTGGATATCGAAGACTTTTTAGATCTTAGAAAAAACACCGGTGATGATAGACGCAGAACGCATGACATGAACACTGCCAACTGGATCCCCGATCTCTTCATGAAACGAGTGCATGAAGGTGGAAAGTGGACTCTTTTCAGCCCTAGCGATGTTCCTGAGCTGCACCATATTTATGGAAAAGAGTTTGAGAAAAAATATGTCGAGTATGAGAAAAAAGCAGCCAGCGGAAAGCTTAAACTTTTTAAAGAGATTGAAGCCCTTGATCTTTGGAGAAAGATGCTGAGCATGCTTTTTGAAACAGGCCATCCTTGGATTACTTTCAAAGATCCTTCCAATATCCGCTCCCCGCAAGATCACGTCGGCGTTGTCCACAGCTCCAACCTCTGCACAGAGATTTTGCTTAACACAACTGCTGATGAAACAGCTGTCTGCAACTTAGGCTCGATCAATCTAGCCCAGCATTGCACACCAGAAGGTCTGAATGAAAAGATGCTAGCACAGACCGTTCGAACAGCCATACGAATGCTGGATAACGTCATCGATATTAATTTCTATCCGACGATTGAAGCCAAGAACTCTAACCTCAAACATCGCCCTATCGGCATGGGAATGATGGGATTCCAAGATGCGCTCTACATTCAAAATATCAGCTACGCCAGCCATGAAGCTGTCGAGTTTGCAGATAAAGCGATGGAGATGATTTCGTATTATGCGATTTTAGCCTCTTCTGAACTTGCAAAAGAGCGCGGCACCTACGAGACCTATAAAGGCTCTAAGTGGGACCGCGGCCTGCTCCCGATTGATACGCTCGACCTTCTAGAGAAAGAACGAGGCGGCTTTTTAGAAGTGGACCGCACCGTCCGCATGGACTGGAAGCCAGTGCGCGAATCCGTCAAAAAATACGGCATGCGCAACAGTAATACGATGGCGATAGCTCCGACAGCGACGATTTCTAACATCACCGATGTAACACAATCGATTGAGCCGATGTATAAAAACCTCTTTGTTAAATCAAACCTCTCCGGAGAGTTTACAGTTCCCAACCCTTACCTCGTTGAAAAATTACGCAGTTTAGGACTTTGGGATCAAGAGATGCTCGACGACCTTAAATATTTCGATGGAGCCATCCATGAAATCGAGAGGATTCCTCAAGATATCAAGCGCATTTTCTTAACTGCATTTGATATTGACCCTGAGTGGATCATTGAGTGCGCCAGCCGCCGTCAAAAATGGATCGACCAAGGACAGTCTTTGAACCTCTATATTTCTGAGCCGAGCGGAAAAAAACTCCATCAGATGTATATGTTCTCCTGGATCCGGGGACTTAAAACAAATTACTATCTCAGAGCCACTGCGGCAACGCAGATTGAGAAATCAACCACCGATATCAACAAACGAGGCCTTCAGCCCCGTTGGATGAAAAACAAATCGGCCTCCAGCAACATCAAAGTAGAACGTGACGAGCCCCCAGCTCCAAAAGCCTGCAGACTAGGCGATGAAACCTGTGAAAGCTGCCAATAATAAAGGATAAAAAATGACAAAAGATACAAGTAAACGCGTCAATGCCGACTTAAAAAGACTGATCAACTGCAATCAAGTTGACGTCAACCAACTCATGCCCCTCAAATATAAATGGGCGTGGGAACACTATTTGAACGGATGCGCCAACCATTGGATGCCGACAGAAGTGCCGATGGGAAAAGACATCGAGATCTGGAAATCAGATCAGCTTAGCAAAGATGAGCGGCTTGTCATACTGCGCAATCTTGGTTTCTTCAGCACCGCAGAAAGCTTAGTTGGTAATAACATTGTTCTTGCGATCTTTAAGCACGTCACAAACCCCGAAGTCAGACAGTATCTCTTGCGCCAATCTTTTGAAGAAGCAATCCATACGCACACGTTCCATTACATTGTTGAGTCCCTCTCTCTTGACCAGGGTGAGATTTTTAACATGTACAATGAGATCAATACGATCCACGCCAAAGATCAGTTTGAGATGAATCTAACACAAGACATCATGCAACCCGGCTTTAGCACCTCAACTCCTGAAG
>JAGOLG010000027.1 GCA_017994195.1 Rhabdochlamydiaceae bacterium | reverse complement strand
AAGCGTATTGATTCGGGCAACATCATCTTGTGTGAGCTGATGGGCGCGCATGTTAGGGCTGAGACCCAATTTAGCTATAATCTGATTTGAAAGCTTGCGTCCCACTCCATAAATATATGTGAGGGCTATTTCAAGTCTTTTATTATCAGGGACGTCAATCCCAATAATACGTGGCATGTGTAAAATCCTTTTTTAATATCGAACTAGTCTAACACTACTTCCGTTTTTTCACAATTCAAAAATCTAAAGTATCGCTCTAGATTTGGATCTTCGCATGAAACCATCATACCGTTTCACGAGAAGATGCGACTCTACTTGCTTGGTAGTATCGAGAACAACGCCTACCAAGATAAGAAGGGATGTCCCTCCAAAAAAGTGGCTAATCATGGGGTCAACCCCTAAAACACGGCTTACAAGGGTCGGGAGAATGGCAATAAAGGCCAAAAAGAAGGCTCCGACGAGTGTAATACGGCTCATTGTGGATTCAAGAAAATCTTGTGTAGGCTTGCCTTGGCGTACGCCTGGGATAAAGGCTCCGTTTTTCTTCATATCGGACGCGATTTGTTCGGGATGGAATTGGGTCGCGGTCCAAAAGTAAGTAAAAAATATAATTAACGAAACGTAGATCAAAGTATAAAGCCATGTACCGGGCGAGAGCATTGTTGCGATAGAGCCCAGTCCACTGCTTCGGCCTACAAACTGCGCGATTGTAGCTGGAACCATCAAGAATGAGGATGCAAAAATAACGGGGATAACACCTGCATAATTAATTTTTAAAGGAATATAGGCATTTCCTGTCTGAGATTCAGGTCCTGCAATCGTTCTTCGAGCGTATTGCAGCGGAATGCGGCGCTGCCCTTGTATGACAAGGATCGTTCCAACGATGATCGAGACAAAGACAGAGATAAAAACTACGAGGGAAGAAAAAGAGAGTTGGCCGGGCTCTTGCGAGTCAAGATTGAGCTGCCGTATGATCGATCCTATCATTCCTGGAAGAGATGAGAGAATTCCTAAGGTAATAATGAGGCTCATTCCATTCCCGATTCCCTTCTCAGTGATTTGCTCTCCGATCCACATGAGGAACATGGCTCCTGCTGTCATGGTGGAGATTACAACCAGATAAAAGAGCCAAGGAAGGCCAAAGAGCTGAAAATCTAACAATTCAGGGACAATGATGCCGGGTGATCCTGCGTTCATTTGTACAGCATATTTCGCTAAAAAGGCTGCTTGAAAAAAAGAAATGCCGACGGTGAGGAACCTAATCCATCTTCCCATTTTACGTCTGCCTTGATCGGGGCTTTCTTTAATATCGCGTCTAAACGAGGGAATCACTGCCATGAGAAGCTGAATGAAGATGGATGACATGATGTAGGGAGAAACGCCAAGGGCGATGATTGTCATGTGCGCAAAGGCGCCGCCTGAAAACACATCCATCAGCTGAAAGAGATTTTGGCTTCCGCCTGTTGCTGAATGAAAAAGTCTGACGGCGAGATCGCCGTTGATTCCGGGAACCGGTATATGCGCTCCAATACGGCACACCATCAGCATGAGCAGCGTAAAGACAATTTTTGTCTTTAACTCAGGGATTGAAAAGATGCGCCGGATGGATTCAAGCATGAGCCGCCTTAAGCCCTTGATTCAGCAGGAGCTTTTTTAAGAACTGTAAATTTAACGTTTGCTTTTTCAAGCTTCTCAATAGCACCTTTAGAAAACGCATGCGCTTCTATGGTAACTTTCTTCTTCAGTTCGCCTTGAGCTAAGATCTTGAGACCGCCTTTTGGATCGCGAGGAGCATAACCTCTTTCACGCAGTGTCTTGAGGTTGATCACATCTCCGTCTTTGAAAAGTTGATTCAAGATGCCAAGATTAATGGCATGAACATCGCTTTTGAAAAGTCCGTTGACAAATCCTTTTGTAGGAAGTTTACGATAGAGAGGAAGTTGTCCTCCTTCGTGACCATCCCGAGATTTATAACCTCGTCTGGCTTTATCGCCTTTCACTCCGCGGCAGCATGTTTTACCTCGTTTGGATCCGAGGCCGCGTCCTACGCGCTGAACCTTTTTACGTGGCCGGTGTGTATTAGAAAGTGTTGAAAGAGAAGTCATGCTAGGCCTCTTAAATTGAGAGTTTTTTGACGATTTTTAAGGCTGAGCAATGCTTTAAGAGTTGCTCGTACTTGGTTGAGCGGATTGTTAGATCCATAAATTTTTGCTACAACGTCTTTGATTCCGCCGAGTTCTAAAACAGAACGTACTTTAGAGCCTGCGATCACGCCGGTTCCTTCAGCTGCTGGTTTTAAGAAAACAGTTGCACCATCCCAATCAACAGTGATTTCGTGTGGGATTGTTGTGCCTTCCATTTCAAATGACATGATGTTTTTGCGTGCTGCTTCGCCGCCTTTTCGGATTGCGTCAGAAACTTCATTGGCCTTGGCAAAACCAAATCCAATGTGTCCTTGTCCATCGCCTACAATGATAAGTGCAGAAAAGCTGAACTTACGTCCCCCTTTGACGACTTTAGAGCAACGGTTGATATAAAGAACTTTCTCTTCGAAGTCAGAGTTAAAATCTTCCTGACGATTTCGTTTAATTTTTTTATTCTTCATGGTTACCCTTTAAAATTTTAACCCGCCAGCACGAGCTGCGTCGGCAAGCTCTGCGATGACTCCATGGTACTTATTATGCCCACGGTCAAAAACGACAGTTGTAATGTTTTTCTCTTTTGCACGCTCGGCAAGTTCTTCTCCGACAAGTTTAGCTGCAGCTTTGTTGTTTCCTTGCGCTTTTGAGCGCAATTTTTTCGTCAGAGTGCTTGCTGACGCCAACGTAACACCTGCTTCATCATCGATGAGTTGAGCAGCGATGTGCAGATTCGACTTCATCACAGAAAGACGTGGTTTTTCAGCGGAGCCACGGAGTTTCTTACGAACCCAGCGCGCTCTTTTAATTCTGTTTTTATTTCTTTCAATAAGGCTACTTTCCATAACTTTTATCCTGCCGCTGTTTTGGCTTTTGCTGCTTTACCAGCTTTCTTACGTACATATTCATTTTCATATCGGATCCCTTTTCCTTTGTAAGGCTCTGGGGGTTTTTCAGCGCGAACTGACGCTGCAAACTGTCCGACTAAGTGTTTATCAATCCCTGTGATGCTGATCACGCCGGCTTTGTCGATTGTTATCGTAACGCCTTTTGGGATAGCGAGCTTTGTGGGATGCGATTTTCCTATCTGAAGGTTAAGGTTATGTCCTTCAAGAGCGGCTCTGTATCCGACGCCAACCATTGAAAGTTTAATTTCAAAACCTTTTGAAACGCCGACAATCATGTTGTTGAAAAGCGATCGATGAAGACCGTAAATAGCGTTGTTCAAATCGGAGGCTTCGTCTCTCATGACAAGAGCTTGGCCATTTTCGATTTTTATTGAAAGGCCTTCTGGAAACTCTGCTGCGAGTTCTCCTTTGGGTCCTTTAACAATCAGCTTACGTCCGACGAGCTTAACTTCAACACCGGAGGGTACTTCAATTGCAATTTTTCCAAGACGTGACATATTTTTTTACCTCACCACACGTAACATAATAATTCGCCGCCGATTCCTTTCTCACGGGCTACTTCTCCATCGAGAACTCCCTGGGAGGTTGAAAGGACAACAATTCCAAGTCCGCCGAAAATACGCGGTATTTTTTCGAGGGGAATGTATTTGCGAAGGCTTGGTTTTGAAATACGCTTCAGTCCTTGCATGAGAGGCTCTCTGCCGTCATACTTTAGAAAAACGCGCATTCTTTTTTTCTGATCGTCGACTAAAATATGCTCTAGAAACCCTTGTCTCTCGAGCACTTTCAAAATTTCATGATTGAGCTTGCTAAGACTGAGGTCTATAAAGCGGCTTTTGGCTATCACTGCATTTCTAAGAGATGTCAGCATACTTGCAATAGGATCTTGATGTGCCATAGGTTATTTTCCTTGAGTCTTAAATGGGAATCCGAGCATGCGAAGAAGTTCCACACACTCCTCATCAGTTTTAGCTGAGGTTACAAAGGTGATATTCATCCCTTGCGTTCTTTTAACTTCGTCCAGGTTGATTTCAGGAAAGACTTGCTGGTCGGTAAGGCCCAAAGAGTAGGAGCCGCGGCCGTCGCCTTTCACAGAAAACCCGCGGAAGTCGCGGATGCGAGGAGAAACGATGTTGCAAAAACGATCCAAGAAATCAAACATTCTTGTGCTACGCAGAGTCACTTTAAGTCCAATCACCTGATCTTGACGCGATTTAAAGTTAGCAATCGCTTTCTTTGTGCGTGTGAAGATCGGTTTTTGTCCTGCTAAGATTGTAAGTTCTTTGAGGCAATCTTGCAGAGCATTTTTATCTTTTGTAGCTTCAGCAAGTCCCATGCTAATAACAATCTTCTTTAAAGAAGGAATGAGCATTGCATTGGAATACCCAAATTTCTCTTTGAGAGCGGGTTTTACTTCCTCTTTGTATTGTTTGAGTAATCTTGACATTGGTCGTTCCGTTTAACTTTTTCTTATGGTTCGGAAAGAAACTTCTTTGCCGCCTTGGGCGTAGACAAGTTCTTTCTCTTTCTTTGTTTGTTTAACTTTTAGGCTGATCGCTTTTCCATCTTCATCGCAAACACAGACGTTTGAAGCATGGATAGGCATTTCAACTTCAATGATGCTGGGCGTTTGCATCTGGGCTTGTCTTTTCACATGTTTCTTACGAATATTAATCCCTTGGATAACAATACGCTCTCCTTTACGTCTGAGAACTGCACCTGTTCGGCCTTTATCGTTTCCAGTCATGACGAGGACTTTGTCCCCTTTTTTAATCCACTGTGCCATCTTAAATTACCTCAGGAGCTAATGATGTGATTTTTACAAATCCTTGCTCACGGACTTCTCGAGCAACTGGCCCGAAAATACGTGTTCCGCGGGGATTTCCTTTGTCGTCTAAAATAACGCAGCTATTGTCATAGAAGCGGAGGAGCGATCCATCAGAACGTCTAATATAATTTTTTGTTCTCACGATAACAGCTTTTACAACATCGCCTTTCTTAACGAGTCCTCTAGGGTCTGCATCTTTTACGCTGCAGACAATGACATCGCCAACTCCAGCATAACGTCTTTTGGAGCCTTTCAGAACTTTGAAGCATCGAACGCTTTTTGCGCCGGTATTGTCGGCTACTTCTAAATTACTTTCTTGTTGAATCATGCCATCACCTCAACTACGCGCCATCGTTTAAGTTTTGAGTAAGGTCTTGTTTCGACGATACGAACTGTTTGACCTTCTTTCACTTCAAATCCTTCACAGTGGGCATAATATTTCTTGCCGCGTGTGATCACTTTATTGAACTCAGGATGAGCAAATGTACGGTCCACTTTAACAGTGACTGTTTTTTTCATTTTAGTGGATACTACTTGCCCTTGTTTCTCTTTCTGAACCATATATTACGCCTTTCCTCCGGACTTTTGCTGAAGTGCTGTAAGCACGCGAGCCCGATCTTTTTTCTTCTCACGAAGAAGATGTGGTTTCTCCGTTTTGCGAGCAATGCGAAGTTCGCACTTTAACCCATAAATCTCTTTGGAGAGATCGTGGTATAGAGTCATCAACTCTTCTTTACCTTGATTTTTGATATCTTCCATTTTCAACATAATTACACTCTCTCCAATCTCTCAACGAAACGTGTCTTGATACCGAGTTTTGCGGCAGCTCTTCGAAGAGCATTCTGTGCGAGTTCCTTAGGAACTCCGCCGACTTCAAACATGACACGACCTGGCTTCACAACAGCAACCCAATGGTCAACGTTTCCTTTTCCTTTTCCCATGCGTGTTTCAGCTGGTTTTTTTGTGACAGATTTGTCAGGAAAAATTCGGATCCATACTTGTCCGCGGCGGTTGAAATAGCGAGAAATAGCGACCCTGCATGCTTCGATTTGCCTGTTGGTCACCCAACCGCGCTCTAAAGCTTGCATTCCAAATTCGCCAAAGTCGAGAAAGTTGGCGGCTTTGCTAAATCCGGCCATCTGGCCTTTTTGCATTTTTCTAAATTTCGTACGAATGGGCATCATTGACATAATCTTAAGCTCCTTCTTCCCCGCGATTGATCCAAACTTTCACACCGATCGATCCATATGTTGTCTCAGCTCTGCCCATTGCATAATCAATGTCAGCACGGAGAGTATGAAGCGGGATGCGTCCTTCTTTGTACCATTCGGTACGGGCAATCTCAGCACCGCCTACGCGGCCCGAAATCGAAATTTTAATTCCTGCAGCGCCTGCATCCATCGTAGATTGCATCGCTTTTTTCATGACTCGTCTAAAAGGCATACGGCGCTCGAGTTGTTTAGCGATTCCGTCTGCAACGAGTTTTGCATCGAGGTCAGGACGTTTAATTTCTTCAACTTCAATCCAAATCTCTTTGCCAGTAGCTTTTTTAAGTTCTTGCTTGAGGATGTCGATCTCTGCACCTTTTTTACCAATCACAAGGCCTGGCCTTGCAGTATGGACAGTCACTTCGACCTTTCCACTCATTCTCTTAATGTTGATGAGAGAAGTTCCAACACAAATTGGTTTTGCAAGAAGAAATTTTCGGATAAATCTATCTTCGCCCAGTTGGTTTCCAAACTCTTGCTTGTTGGCGTACCAGAGAGATTTCCATTTTTTTGTTAGAGCGAGTCTAAATCCTGTAGGAGATGTTTTTTGGCCCATTATTCGCCTTCCTGTGGTGCTACAATCACTGTAAAATGACTGGTTCTTTTCAACAGTGGAACCATTCCACCTTTTGCTTTGGACTTGGAACGTTTTAAAACAGGTCCGCAGTCCACACGTACTTCTTTCACTTTTAATTTTTGACGAGGAATATTCAATTGCGTTTCAGCATTTGCTACAGCGCTGTCCAACGTCTTCTTTAAAAGCCTTCCGCCTTTAAGCTGAGAGTAAGTCAATTGTATAGAAGCATCTTCAACGCTCAGTCCGCGAATGAGATCTGCAGCAAGGCGAGCCTTGCGTGGTGGGATTCTGACGCTCTTTGTAACTGCCTGGCGCTCGTTTTTATTTGTTTGCATTTTCATTATCCTTACTTAGCAGCAGCGGCTGGGGTTGTTGCAGCAGCGGGTGCAGCACCTGCAGCAGGGGCTGTAGTTGCGGCGGCGGCCTCTGCAATTTTCTTAGATCCGTGTGTTTTGAAGACACGTGTTGGAGAAAACTCTCCCAAACGATGCCCTACCATATTTTCAGAAACAAACACTGTTATGAACTTACGTCCATTATGAACTTCAAAGGTGTGGCCGATCATTTCTGGAATGATCATTGATCTGCGAGACCAAGTCTTAATTGGACGTTTTGATCCGCCTTGATTCTGTTTTTCAACTTTTGTAAGTAGGAAGTGATCCACAAAGGGACCTTTTCTAAGCGATCTACCCATAAAACCTTATTTCCTCCGATCTTTGACAATCCACTTGGTTGTCTTCTTCTTCGCACGTGTGCGGAATCCTTTCGTATACTTTGCCCAAGGAGTTTGTGGAAGGTAGCCGTTATGCTTTCCTTCTCCCCCTCCGTGCGGGTGGTCTACAGGGTTCATCGCTGTTCCACGAACAGTGGGTCGAATTCCTCTCCAGCGCATACGGCCGGCTTTACCTTCAACACGAAGAATTCTTTCGGCATTGGAGACAACTCCAAATGTCGCTAAACAATCTTCATTGATGAGGCGGATTTCTCCGGAAGGCATTTTTAATGTGACATATCCGTTGCTGCGAGCAAGTAATTGTGCTGAAAGTCCCGCAGAGCGAACGAGGGATGCGCCTTGGCCCGGTTTCATTTCGATATTGTGAACAACAGAGCCCATTGGCATGAGTTTTAATTTCATGCAGCAGCCGACATTGTACATCTCTTTCTCGGTTGTCATGACAGTATCGCCCACTTTAAGGCCTTCTGGGGCTAAAATGTATCTTTTCTCGCCATCAACATAATTTAATAGCGCAATGTGCGCTGTACGATTTGGATCGTATTCAAGAGCTGCAACCGTTGCAGGGACATCCATTTTATCGCGTCTAAAATCAACGAGGCGGTAAAAACGTTTATGTCCTCCCCCGCGATGACGGCAGGTGATATGGCCGTGATGATTGCGCCCATTGGTTCTATTTTTTTTGACGATCAGAGATTTAACAGGTTCTGCGCCTTTTGTAAGGCTTGTATAACTCTCTAGTATGAGTTCTCGTTGGCCAGGTGTGACAGGTCGAAATTTCTTTGTCATATTATGCCTTCTCCTCAATCACATCACCCGGTTTTAAGGTGACGATTGCTTTCTTAAAAGCTTGTTTCATTCCACTGCGGCCACGAACAGTACGAGCCTTAGGCTTCACATGGATGGTATTGACACCGATGACTTTAATATTTTTGTCAGAATAAATCTCTTCAACAGCTCTTGCAATTTCGAGCTTAGAAGCTGTCTTCTCAACTAAGAAAACATATTTAGGTGTATTGCACTTTCTAACAGAAGGGTTGCTGTTATTGTTTTGCAATCCTTCCATCACACGTGCTTTTTCAGTCACGTAGCGGCTTTTAATTATTTCATAAGGGAGTTTGCGTGTCATCGTTAACCTTCTAACATCTTCATTAAACGATCCGATGCTGCATCCATCACTATAATATGGCGATGAGAAACAACGTCATAACCGCTTACATTTTGAATCAACATAAAATCTGCATTTGGAATATTGCGCATACTCTTGATAAAGTGCGCGTCTTTTTTCGCTTCAGCTTTTTCTGCTACAAAGAGGACTTTTTTTCCGAAGAGCTCAAGGCCTTTAAGGAATTCAGCGACTTTCTTTGTTTTAGGAGCTCTCATAGCGCCTGGATCTAACACAACCATTTGTCCGCCGGTAATTTTTTCCGCAAGAAGATGGCGGATTGCGGCACGTTTTTCTTTTCGGTTGATCGAAATATGGAAGTTTTCTTTTGTGCGAGGGCCGCCGACGCGTCCGCCGCCTTTATATTGAGCTGCACCCAAATATCCTTGGCGCGCTCTTCCTGTTCCTTTTTGAGGATGAGGCTTTTGACCTGAGTGATTTACTTCAGCTCTAGATTTTGTATGCGCAGACCATTGACGAGCATTCGCACGAAGAGCCACAATATAATCTTTAATCATTTGCGAGTTGGCTTCTTGCTTAAGGAGATCGTCTTTGATTGCTAAGTGACCAATTTCTTTTCCAGATAGGTCTAGTTTTTTAATATTTGCCACGTTTCAACCTACTTTTTCTTCTTATTCATCTTTTTCTTGGCGGTCGTAATATAAACAAGTCCGCCGCAGAAGCCTGGAATAGCGCCTTCTACAATGATAACCTGTCTTTCTGTATCGATTTTGACTACACGAAGACTTTCTACTGTGACCCGCTCTCCGCCCATACGGCCCGCTTTCTTACCGCCTGGCAAGCAACGACCTGGAGTAGATCTCATACCAGTTGAACCTGCATGTCTATGAAAGCCAGAACCGTGAGCCGCAGGACCTCCGGCGTAATTGTGCCGTTTCATGACCCCTTGGTACCCTTTTCCTTTTGAAACCCCGATAATATCGACATAAGCAATATCTTGGAAAAGTTCGACTCCGAGCTCTTGGCCAACTGTATAAGCTGCTGTATCATCGACTCGAACTTCTGACATTTTTTTGCGTGGTTCAATTCCCGCTTTTTTGTAATGCCCTTGCTGGGGCTTTGCAACCTTACGGGCCTTTGCTGCATTCATTCTTCCAGAACAGAGTTGAAGTGCACTATATTTATCTGTCTCTACAGTTTTAATTTGAGAAATGACGTGTTTATCAGCTTTGATCACTGTACAAACAACTCGATTTCCTTGCGCATCAAAGAGCTGCGTCATTCCTTGCTTAATTCCCATCAACTTCGGCTTCATACTTATCTCTAAATTTCAGAGGTTCTTTAGGTCGTTTAAAATAACTTTTTGCACTTACCATGGAAGTGCATAAACAATGGTATCGCCAATTGCTGTCGCAACTTGGCTAAAGCGAGTAGGCTAACAAATCTATGAATTTTCCGACAATGGAAATTTGTATCCCCGTCTGTTTAAAGGGAAGAAGAAGTGGCTAAGAATGAATAAATGACGAGCGAAAGACCCATACCTGCGATTCCGATGGCAACGGTCCACTCAATCCATGAAAGAGTAGAAGAAGGTTTTTTCAAAAATAACATTTTTAAATGATAGCTGATTTTTTAAAACTCGAGAAGCCCCAATTTATCGGCAGCATCAAAGTATTCTGGTGCAGCGAAAGCATAATCTATCCCCGATATCACCGTGCCAAGGCATGTTGAGAGGGTTGCCGAAGCCATAAAAAGATAAATAGATATAAGAGCCAACCCCAACTTATAGGAAGTTTTATAAAATTTTACCCCTTGAAGCGCTTCCAACCCTTCCTGCCTAAGATGCACTAGTAGGTCAATAGTGGGGCGCAAAAGCGCGGTCACAAGGCTTACCGAGGTCAGAGTATCCATTAACCGTACGGTCACGGATAATCCTTCCACAAACGAAAACCAATAAACTAGCTGATTGCCCAGTTCTACGACATTTAAAGCTTCTTTTGCAGATTCTACATTGCAACCCAGCTTCCCTTTGCGTAAAAACGAAGCAAGGCTATCCCCTGTTGTATAAACCGTTGCAATACGCGAAAGTTGTGTTAATTTTGAAGCAGCTGACCTGAATTGGGCCGAGACAGAGCTTAAAGGCTTTAAAAAGTCCGAATTATTGATCTTTTTACAACCCTTCTCGATAGCCTTAAATAAAGACTTATTATCACTAAAATAGTGGATCGAACGCTTCCATTCAGACTCTTCTTTTTTTGAATCTAGAATAGAATCCGAATATTTTATATTTGGATTTATAGTAATTTCAATACCTCTAAGCATGGCATTAATTATACCATATTAAAGATTTTAGTTACTATTTCTTTTCAAGATTAAATTGAACAAATTTAGATATAAACACCGTAGTATCAAGGACTAATGACACTCGAGGCATGACATAGGCATGGATCCCATAAGCAGCACCGGCAGACAGCAAAGTCTGGAAAAAAGAGGCTAAGCCTTTAATCGCTCCAAAACCCGCTGACAATGAAGGGTTTGCAATAAAACTCTTCAAATCAAGCAGATCCCCTATTGTATCTCCAGCAACCTTTAAGGTTGTAAGACGGGGCTCAGTTGTGTTGAATATTTTGTTAAAAATGGTGTCTGCACATGCTGCAGATTCTGCGAGGGCCTCTGAAAAGTCAGCCGCTGTTTCAGCATTAAACTTACCCTTACTAACACGGCCTGCTAAAGAAGTAGCAGCTTTGCCAGCTAGCATCCAAGAAAAGACATCTTGGGCCTCGCTTGAATAGGCAATAAAACGATCAGCTTTTAGTGAACCTAAATCGCCTTTGAAAAGTAAATACCAGCGGGCGCAGAGTTCTGCGCCCACGAAGAATTGCTTCGGCTCTTTTCTAAAGAAATAGCTGGTTATTTCCAAACAGCTTTGTCCATGTAAGCTTTAGCGCATTTTTGTGCAAAAGGCATGACAGTAACTCCAACATTTGCTGCAAATTGAATCTTGCCCAGCCAAGCAGGAGCTCTACCTTTGAAATAAAGTCCTAATCCGCCTACTGCGCTTGAAAAAATGTAAGCCATACTTGCTGCAAGACTGAGATATCCAAAACGTTTTTCAGCTGGAGTTGCGTTGTTATTTGCATCTTTCCAAGTTCCTTGAGCATGTCGCCATTCGGTGTAAAGCGTTTGTACGCCCATATACCCACCAGCAACCGTATAGATCCAAGGTGTTGCTTTGTCAAGTTTTTGAGGAAGAGAACCTAAAGAATGACGAGCAAATGAAATTGCATCACCAACGGCAATTGCCCAGCTTGCTACAGAAAAGATTCTATTAGAAACCATTTCAATCGGTGACCATTCGACACCCTGTCTTTCGGAACCATCTACTCTTGTATAGTTTCTTGAAAACTCTGAATTTTCAACACGTGTTGAAAGCTCTTGTAACATTTTTGGCAATTTTGTAATCACTTCAGAAGCGCTGATCAATGCTTTCATTGGTGTTGCATCATGGGCGAGTTTGCAAAGCACTGGAAACTTGCTGTCTCGTTGGACGAACTTAAGTGTTTGACCAGCTAGAACCAGCGGCTTCACAACAAATGTTTTGAGTCCATCTGCACCTAAACTATGTGCGAGAAACCCCGTGACTCCTGAAACTTGTGCTGGAACGTATCCAGCAGCTGTGTTTAAAATATTCGCTACTGCATTAAACCCTGTGACGATTGTACTAGATGCCATAGAAATCTCCTTCATATTGTTAAGGAATTTTTAATCTTTCGTGAAAAGACTATATAAAAAAAATGACATTTTTCCAATCAAAATCAGGAAAAATTATAAAATACGAGGTTCTTGATGCAGCCCTCGCAGAAAATCCCCGATAGGAAGCGCTTTCTTTCCCTCTAGCTGAACTTCTAAAAGACTTAAAAGATTTGTTCCACTCTCGATCACCCATTCTTTTTGATTCAAAAGATGAGTTTTCTTCGGCATCACATTTAAACATTCTCTGATTTGAGACCGTTTAATTTTCAATTTTTTTATTTGCCCACCGATTTCAACCTGGGTCCAGGCCCCGGGATGTGGAGAAAGAGCTCTGATTTGATTATGAATTTCCAACGCTGTCCTTTTCCAATCAATCACTGTATCAGCAGGAGTGATTTTTGCGGCAATGGTCACTTTCATAGGATCTTGGGGCACTTCCTTGGCAGTTCCACTTTCTATCTGGGCAAGCACCCGAATAAGCGGCTCTTTTGCCGCCAAAGCCAGCGCTTCTTCGAGCTCCCCATGATTCATTTCAAGAGGGACTTTGACCACCGCTTTATCCAACATATCACCCGCATCTAGCTGGAGAACCATTTTCATAATCGTCACACCGGTTTCTTCCTCTCCTGCCATCAGCGAGCGCTGAATAGGAGCTGCGCCGCGCCATTTGGGAAGAAGGCTTGCATGAACATTGATGGGCCCAAGCCGAGGAACATTCAGCAGCGCCGTTTTCATGATCTCGCCATAAGAGGCAACAACAAAAACATCAGGTGAAAGAGACTGCATAACAGCAACAAATTCTTCTGCAGACGCTTTCACAGGTTCATAAAGAGGGACTGAAGAAGCATTGTTTTTCACCCATTCTTTCACAGGGGAAGGCAAATATTTAAGAGATCTACCTTGAGGCTTCTCCGGTTTTGTGACAACGGCGATGATTTGATGAGATGTTTCTAATAGATGCTTTAAAATTGTGACCGAAAACTCAGAAGTGCCAAAAAAAACGATTTTCACGTGATTTCTTCTTCCAGAAGCTCCTCATATTCGGAGAGTTGTTCTAGAGAATCGGGGTCCTTAAAATGAAAGCCTATTAAACCGCGTCTTGAGGCCAAGCAAAATTCGACCCAATGCTGAACGTAGAGATTAGGCTCAACTTCTTGCTGAATTTGCTCTAACGCTTCATTTAAACTCAGACCCGAACGATAGGTCAGTTTGAAAGCGCGCGCTAAATCTCTGCGCACAGTGAGAGGAAAACCGTTTCTCTTGAGTCCAACGAGATTGAGGCCGCCCATTTTATAAGGAACTCCTGCACCGATTGTATAAGGTGGAACATCATGCGTAACTCTGCTGAATCCGCCGACCATCGCATAGCAGCCGATCCGCGTAAATTGATGAACAGCCGTCATTCCGCCGATGACTGCGCAATCTTCAATGATCACATGCCCTGCTAAATTCACAGCATTAGCCATGATCACACGATTGCCGACTTCACAATTATGCGCGACATGGCAATACGCCATAATAAGGCAATTATCGCCGACGCGAACAACTGAGTTTTCTTGGCAGGAAGAGTTAATGGTGACATATTCCCGGATTTCGCAGTTCTTGCCGATAATGACAAACGTTTTCTCGCCTCGGAATTTCAAATCTTGCGTTTTTGTCCCAATGCTAGCTCCCGGCCAAATCGTTGTTCCGGCGCCAATGGTAGTATGCCCATCAATGTAGACATGCGATTTGACAGTGACATTATCTTCAATCGTCACGCTGCCTTTAATAACGGCATAGGCTTCAATAATAACGTTCTCCCCGATCTTTGCACCGGGTTCAATCACTGCCGTAGGATGAATCTGTTTTTTTGTCATGCAATTCTCAAACATTTACAGTTGTTTTCTGTCGATCAAGGCAAAACCTATTTCTGCTTCGACGACAACTTGTTCATTCACGATTGCTTTGGCTTGCACCTTGCCGCCTTTAAAACTAATATGCTGCCCAGTGATATGGAGATAAAGGACATCTCCAGGAACAACAGGCTTTCTAAACTTAGCGTTATTAACAGTGAGGAGCACAGCAATTTTATCAGTTTGTAATTTTTGATGGACCAAAATACCCCCTGCCTGCGCTAGCGCCTCTAAAATAAGAACGCCTGGCATAATAGGGGCTTCAGGAAAGTGTCCAACAAAAAAGTGTTCATTAAAGGTCACATTTTTTTGTCCGATAATACTATTATTATCCAGATCTAAATGGACGATCCGATCGACCAAAAGAATCGGGTAGCGATGGGGCAGAATTTGAGCGATTTTCTTCGCGTCAAGCACAGTAGAATGAGAAATAGTTTCGTTCATTGTATCCTCAGAGATTTACGCAGTTCTTTTGCAATAGCGTGATTGGCTGCATGTCCAGTTTTGATTCCAATCAAATGAACACGGAGCTGCCAGCCGAGAAGAGCGATGTCTCCCATCAAATCGAGGACTTTATGACGCACCATTTCGTCAGCAAAGCGGACCCCTTCGGGATTGAGCACTCTTTCGCCATCTATGACTACACCATGCTCAAGTGCAGCATTTTTTAAAATCCCTTTTTCAATTAAAGGCGCCACATCTTCATATAAAGTAAAGGTGCGGCAAGGAGCGATCTCCTTCTTAAAAAAACTCGGAGTGATTGTCGAACTGAAGTATTGTGATTTTAGGTAAGGTGAATGCGGATAATGAAGTGTATAACTGATACGAAATTCTTCCGCAGGAAGAGCGATCACATGTGTCTCTCCCACTGTAAAAGAACAGGGTTTCTCCAGTAAATAAATAGGTTGTTCTTTGTCTTGTTCCAAAATGCCTGCTTTTTCAATGAGCTCAATAAAAGGAAGAGAGCTTCCATCAAAGATCGGCATTTCAGGTCCTGAGATCTCGACGATTAAATTATTTACTTTACATGCAAAAAGAGCCGCCATGAAATGTTCCACGGTTTGAACCGAAGCACCACCCACGCCTATCTTAGTTGTTCGAATAGCCTCTATGACATTTTCAGTCTTTGCAGGGATCTCGGGAGATCCGGGCAGATCCACACGACGGAAAACGATTCCCATATCAGGGGCTGCAGGAATCAGCTTAACAGAAACATCCACCCCTGTAAAAAGGGCTTTTCCCTGAAATGTAATTACTTCTTTGAGCGTCGTTTGTGGATTCATGATCATTTCGAAGAAATTTATCTCATCACTGGTTTCAAAACAAGTACGATTTCCTGTTAATAAAAAAGGTTATTGTTAAAAAAAACATTGAAAGCATTATGATTCCAAGATCACCCCAAAAAGAATACAAAGTCCAAATAGAGTAAAGAGGCACCTGGGCGACCAAAACAGCGGCTTTATCCCAGTTATTCAAGCTCGCGATTTCATTTCCTAAGCTATCGATCACGGCAGTCACACCAGAGTTGCAAGCTCTCACAAGTGGAAGACCGTTTGCAACAGCTTGAGCTTTACCAAGATCAAAATGCTGCCTAGGAAGTCTTGAATTAGGGTACCAGTTATCATTCGTTACATTGACAAAGAGATCAGCACCCTCTTTCCTTCCCTGCCTCATGATCCGTCCAAAAGTTTCCTCATAGCAAATCGATGTTGAGATCCGGACTTTGGAATGAAAAAGCTTAGGCCCTTGTCCATGCGCAAAAAATTGTGAGACACCATATTTTTTTGTCAGCTCGATTAACGACTCAAAAGGAAGATATTCAGCCAAAGGAAGAAGAATTTGCTTATCATAGCGGTCGAGTTTTTCATTGGATGCAAAAAAAGCAGAAGAGTAGTGAACGTCTCCCTCGGTACCGTCAAGACCTACAATCACATCAGCCTTTAAAACCTTACTAAGCGCTTGAATCCAGTACCGATTAGAAACCAAGAGATCCATACCCCCTAGTTCATAATTTTGAAATGCTTTTTGCAAAATTCTTGCAACTCTCCCTTTGGAATAAAGAGGGAATTCATCTGTATAAGGAATGGCTGCCTCAGGAAGGACAACCAAATCTAGAGGGCGACCCACTTTAGATAAAAGGTTTGAAATCCGCTCCCACTGCTCGTAGGGAGAAATGAAATCTTCAGCCCTTTCAGGAAAATACATTTTTTGCGATGGAAGAAGTGCGGTTTGCACCAAAGCAACACTCAGCGTTGGACTCTTCTCAATCTTAGACTGATGGATCCACCAAAGAGTAGCTCCAAACAAATAAGGACACAAGCTCAGCACCAAGGCCGGCTTCCACCGTTTTTTCCAAACCGCTAAATTTGTCAAAATCACCCAAAATGAAAGCCCGAAAATCCCAAATACAGATACCGCCTGGAGCGATAGAGGGATTGCAGTTAGAGCAAGCCCTGCAGGATTAAAAGAAAAACCGCAGAAAACATAAAGCCTCATCCATTCCATAAGAGCCCAAAGAGAGGCCGAAGCAACAAATGGAATCTTATCAATAAAATGACTCAAAAGCCCGAATTGAAGCCCAAGACCCAAAGAAACAAGACCATATACAAGCAAAATATAGACGCCTTGAAATTCAATCGATGTCATCCAAGAAAGCTGGATCAGTTGGACAAGAAAAAACCACATCGTTGAAAGAAGAAATCTTCTCTTTCCCGATTGAATTTTACAAGCAGCGCGCCAAAAAAGAGCATACCCGCAAATGGCAGACACCGGCGCAAGCCATGGAGCCCAGGCCGGCTGCCCAAAACCAACAATAATTCCGCTCAGAATAAAAAGTATCATGAAACTTCAGAGTCTCCGCCTTTAGCAACCAAAATAAAAAGACCACCTAATATAGCTAGATTTGTCATAAAGTGCGCTAACTGTGTTGTTTTTTCCTGACCCGACTCCAGCCAAAAAGGATGCATAATAATGGTCACAGGAAGGAGAAAAAGAATGAGCAAAATAGCCCCAAACTGCGCATTAAACCCCAAAAGAACGAGCAGACCGCCTACCACCTCAAAGATCGTTGCTATAATCAAAAAAAAGACCGCATAGGAACAGATAAATGTGATTGCACCATGCATAAAATCGGGCATGGGCGTCCCTGCAATTAATTTTGACAGAGAACCCGTCATAAACTGAACCGTCTGATCCCAACTAAATATTTTACTTAGTGCTGAAGTCACAAAAACCAGACTGATGCAAATGCGTCCAACCAGCATTAAAATCTTTTTCATAGAAACTCCTTTTGAGGATTCAATGTAGCAAAATCTAGAAATTAGCTATACTATATACATGAAATTCAGAGAGCATCACCTCCATCTTCTTTTAGAAAAAATGCATGCTCAAAAAACACCCATCGATGTACTGCTCCGTTATTATTTTAGACAAAATAAAGCGCTTGGCTCCAAAGATCGAGCTTGGGTCAGTGAAACTCTCTACCACTATGTCCGTTGGAAAAATGCCTACGACGAGCTGAAACTAAATCCAACTCTACCCCTACCCGAGCTTTCAAGCGCCCACCCAACCCTAAAGATGGGCGCTCCCCAAAAACTCCTCGAAATACTGAAAAACGCTTATGGAGAAGAAAAAACAGAAGAGATCTGTCAAATCAATCAAACCAGAGCGCCCGTCACAATTCGTGCTAATTTATTAAAAATTTCAAGAGACGAACTTCTACAAAAATTATCCCCACAATTTCAAGTCTCTCTCACTAAGATTTCAAAATCAGGAATCATCTTCGCATCGAAGGTCAACTTTTCAGCTCTCCCAGAATTTCAAGAAGGATTGTTTGAAGTCCAAGATGAAGCAAGCCAGTTAGGAGCTTCTCTTATCCGCCCATCTCCCAAAGAGCAAATTCTTGATTACTGCGCCGGAGCCGGAGGAAAAAGTTTAGCGATTGCTCCTCATATGCTTAAGACAGGACAGCTTTATCTTCATGATATCCGTCCCCAAGCCCTCATAGAAGCCAAGAAAAGATGCAGGCGGGCCGGTATTCAAAATGCCCAGTTCAACCTTCCCCCTAAAAAAAATTCCATCGATTGGGTGATTGTCGACGCCCCCTGCAGCGGAACAGGAACCTATCGGCGCAACCCCGATCTAAAATGGAAATTTGAATCGATCGACTTTGCAGCCCTCATTCAAGAGCAAAGAGAAATTTTTGATCAAGCCCTTGCCTATAAAAAACCTCAAGGAACAATTGTCTACATGACCTGCAGCATCCTTCCTGAAGAAAACGAAAAACAAGTTCAATACTTTCAAGAAAAATACTCTCTTCAAGTCATAGAAAAATTTCAAACGCTCCCTCTTGATAGCGGCATGGATGGATTCTTCGCCGTTTCTCTTAAATAAGATGTTTGTTAGACTCGCGT
>JAGOLG010000026.1 GCA_017994195.1 Rhabdochlamydiaceae bacterium | reverse complement strand
CGCAACAAATACAATGCAGATCGCTTTTGAACAAAATCAGAATCATAATAGGCAAGTAAACGATCACGATCTTTTAAAATAGAGGGATCAATCGCACGAGAATATCTTTCGATCCACTGGTTAAGCTGCTTATCAATATAAGATAATTTCTCATCTTGCATAGGTTATGGTTCCAAAAATAAAAGAGTTCTTAATAAAGGTAAAGAAACTTCTGAAAATTTGTTTGCATTAATTTTTGGCGAGGATTATTCTTGAAAAGAATTTTGAATGTCTCTTTTGAAAATAGAGGTCATTATGAGTACAATAACAAAAGAATTCAGTTCTGCTGATTTCATGCAGAAAAAAGTAGATGAAATTAAAAGCCATCAAGCTTGGTATGCAGGTTTAACAGGCACAGACGCTGAGATTATCATCAGAGGCCAGCCCGATATGACCTATCTGCTTCGACAAGGTGAAAGAGAAGATCATTTTTATTTGACCTATGTTAAAAACGAATGTGAATTTACGCACATCCCTTTCACTGTCAACCCTGTTATCAAACAATGGTTTTACAGGAATTTTGCTGCCCGCTTTGCGCCAACACTGGACGCCTTTATTCCAGAAATCATGCATGTTGATGCGGCAGATTGTAAGCCGCTGGTTTCATTTAGATAAAAGGTGAGATTTTTTTGAATCTGCAAGGGTTAAAAGTTTTTTGTAAGTTGTTTCTGCCGTTGCTCTTGTTTGTTCTTGGAACAAGCCTTACCGCATATATAGAGCGTATATTTCTTGCTCAATACTCGGAAGTTGCACTGGCAGGCAGTTTGAATGGCTTTGCCTTATCAAGGGTTTTTCAATTGGCCTCATTGGCGGTTGTTGTTGGAGGCCAGTCTTTTGTCGGGCTTTTCCATGGATCTAATCAGCCTCGCTTAATTGGGCCCTGTGTGTGGCAATTAATTTGGTTTTCATTGGCATCTATTCCTATTGTGACGCCTGCGGGTTTTTTTCTAGAGCATCTTCTGTATCATGATACCTTGCTAGCACAGGAAGAGGGGATGTATTTTTCTCTTCTATGTTGGTTTAATTTTCTATTCCCCTTAGTAGGAGCTTTATCTGCTTTTTTTATCGGGCGGGGAAAGACCTTGCTTGTCATGTTTTTAACATTGGGGAGTTGTGTCTTAAATATAGGGCTCGATTATCTTTTCATTTTTGGAAACAGCTATATCGAACCGATGGGATCATTTGGAGCTTCTCTTGGTAAAATTCTCTCAATAGGATTTATCTGTCTGATTTTAGGTTGGTCCTTCTTGAAGTCTAACAACCATGAAATGTTTGGAACAAGAAACTGGTCATTTCAGCCAATACTCTTTTTTCAATATATAAAGCCGGGGCTTTTACGGGGGTTGGGAATTATCTTTTGTTTTGGCGACTGGGTTGTTGTCTCTCGTAACGTTACTCTTATATCTGAAGCCCATCGTATGGTTTATTCTATTGGGGTGACTATTTTTTTCTTTTTTATATTTTTTGCCGATGCTCTTCTTCAAGCAATGTTAACGCTGGCCTCCACATACATCGGGCAGAAACAAAATGATGAAGTTTGGAAGGTTGTTTATTATGGGCTCATTTCAATGGCTGTCTACTCGCTTATTCTCTGCATCCCTTTTTTCATTTTTCCCGAGATTTTAACTTTTTGTTTTAAAGCGACCTCTTTTGAAAACGAGATGTTAGAGGTGATGCATTCTATTATTCCTTCTCTATGGCTTGCTCTTGTAAGTTATGGAGTGATCGCTATACCTCTCTCAATAATTGTTGCCTCTAGAGACACTGTTTACTTGTTCTGGGTAAATGCTTTCATCTGGGTTTTGAGCTCTTTACCGATCTATTTATTAATGGTTGTTTTTGGGATCGGCGCTGATAAGTTCTGGTTTCTTATTTTTTCTATAAATACCATTATGGCCATTATTCACTTTAGGCGGATCTCTAAACAGCGCTGGCTGCAAGAGGTCTGGCAGCTACCTCTTAATAATAAGCTCGTGATAAGATAATCAATATGTCGATTTGGGCGCTCGCTGACTTACATCTTGCCAAAAGTATTCCTTCCAAAAATATGGCTGTCTTTGGGCCGGCATGGGAGGGGTATATGGAAAAGATAGAAGAGAAGTGGAAGGGTTGCGTAGACCCTAATGATCTTGTTCTCCTTCCAGGAGATATTTCTTGGGCGATGAGACTAGATGAGGTTGTTATCGATCTTGAGTGGATCCATCAGCTGCCGGGAACTAAGTTAATGATCCGGGGCAATCACGATTATTGGTGGAGCTCTCCTAAAAAAATGGCAGAAAAATTTCCTTCTTCCATCCATTTTATTCAAAACAACGCATTTCACTGGAAGGATGTTGCAATCGGAGGAAGCAGGCTTTGGGATACTCCGGAATACAACTTCAATTCCTATGTTCATTTCCAAGAAAATCCTCGAGAGAAAAAGAGTATCGAAAAAACTGAAACAGTTGATGATACGGCCATCTTTGAAAGAGAACTTGAGCGCCTCAGGCTCAGCCTTAGGCAAATGAATCCTGCTGCAAAACTCAAAATTGCGATGACGCACTATCCTCCGATCAGCGCAGATCTACGGCCTTCAAAAACAGCAGAAATCTTGAAAGAGTTTGGGATAAATATTTGTGTTTTTGGACATCTTCATAATCTCAAAAAAGATGCAAAAATGTTTGGAGAGGAAGGCGGTATTAAATACCTTCTTACTGCTGCAGATTATCTCGATTTCCAACCTTTACAAATTGTGTCATGAAAAGACGTCCATTTTTTCTGCTCGAAGTATTAATCGCGGTGATTTTAGTAGGAGGTTTCGCCTATCTATCCATTTACGGAGCTTTTCGGGTGATCAGGACGCAGAGGAGCCATCTCAAAAAGATTCAAGAGACTTTAGAGTTTGATAGAAGGTATATGAATGCGATCACTGAGAATTGGAAAGATCCTAAAAACCCCAAAGATGTGCATGGTTTTTCAGTTAAATGTGAAGAAGGACAGGATGGGAAGGCCTATCTTTTGACTCTAAAAGAATCAGAAAAATCGTATCAGTACTTAGTAGTTAAGAGTAATTGATGTGCTTTTTCCAGGTGCTCTGGAATATCGATCCCAAAACCTTCATGGACTGTTTCATGTACACGGATTTTAAGGCCGTGGTACATGAAGTTGAGCATTTCAAGCTGTTCATGTTCGCATAAAGAACTCATAGGAAGAGTAGAGATTTTCTCAAGCGCCTTTCGTGAATAAGCGTAGATTCCGATATGTTTTTCATAATAAGTCGGCTCTATATCACGATGAAAAGGAATCAAGCTGCGGGAAAAATAGAGTGCATATCCTTGATGATCGGTCACAACCTTGCACACATGAGACGAGGCAGCTTGCTGGAGATCAGTGATTCGTTTTTTCAAGGTCCAGATATCGGCTTCATCACGCCCGACTGACTGAAGCAGCTCGCGGATCATCTCTTCATGCAAAAATGGTTCATCTCCTTGCCAGCAGACGAATACATCTCCTTCAACCGGATGATTTTTAATTAAATCACAGAGACGCAAGGTGCCATTAGGGCATTCTTGTGCTGTCATACGATAGTTGCCTCCAAACTTACGAACGACTTCTTCTGTTTCTCGTGAATCAATAGCAATGGTCACAGAATCAAATATCGGGACTTTAGTGGCGGCTTCCCAAACCCACTGAAGAAGGGGTTTTCCTTGGAGTAGCGCGAGGATTTTTTTAGGAAAGCGGCTTGAGGAAAGTCTGGCTGGGATCACGCAGGCTATTTTTTTCATAGGTACCAATCGATTGTTTTTTCAAGGCCTTGACGTAGGGTATGCAGAGGATTCCATCCAAGCTCGGTTGAGATTTTTTTCGCATCAATAGCATAGCGAAAATCATGTCCAGGACGATCTTCAACAAAGGTAATAAGGCGCTCTAGCTTTTGTTTATCTTGAGACGTTTTATTTGCAACGAGCTCGATCAATGTATGAAGAAGATCGATATTCCGTTTTTCGGTCTTTCCGCCGATATCGTAGACTTCCCCTGTTTTCCCGTGATTTAAAATGCGCCACACGGCATCGGCATGATCATCAACATAGAGCCAGTCTCGGATATTGAGCCCCTCTCCATAGATAGGAAGTGATTTTCCTTGAAGGCAGTTTGAGATCATAAGAGGGATGAATTTTTCTGTATGTTGGCACGGACCATAGTTATTGCTGCAGTGAGAGATCGTTGTGGATAGGTTATAGGTATGACCCCAGGCTCGAACAAGGTGATCAGAGGCTGCCTTCGATGCGGCATAAGGGGAGTTCGGTTTATAAGGAGATGATTCATTGAAAAACCCCTCTTGAACGGATCCATAGACTTCATCAGTTGAAACATGGTGAAAATGGATATCACGATTCTTTCGGATTATTTCTAAAAGAGAAAAAGTTCCAACGATATTTGTATCGATAAAAGACTTAGGATCAGTAATGCTGCGATCGACATGGCTTTCAGCAGCAAAGTGGACAATCGCTTCAATTTGATGTTCATCGCAGAGCTTTTGTACAAGCGCGCCGTCTCGAATATCCCCTTTTACAAAAACATGACGAGAATCGTTTTCAAAAGCCGCCATATTTTTTTCACAGGCAGCATATGTAAGAAGGTCTAGGTTGACAATCTTTTGAATGTTCTCAAAAGTTTCAAGGCCGAAGCGAATAAAGGCCGATCCGATAAAACCTGCTCCGCCAGTAACGAGGATTCTTTTGTATTTAAGCATGGTGTCCATCAATGAACTCCTTGAGAGCTTCTTGCCAATTTCGCGGCGTAATTCCTGTAATCCTTTCAATTTTTTGAGTGTCCAGAACGGAGAAGCGCGGACGAGGTGCAAGTGTAGGGAAGGTCGATGCAGGAACTTGTGTGATTTCTTCACAAGACAGCTGTTTGCCTTTTTCTTGAAGCAGCTGCCGCATTTTTAGAGCGACATCATATCTCGAAACGATTCCTTCATTGGCAAAATGGAAAATTCCTTCATGGCATATGAGAGAAAGAAGAACGCCGGCAAGGTCATGCGCGTAGGTCAAACGATTCACTTGATCATGAACAACAGCGATTTTTTTTTCTTGATGAAGCTTATTCCAAAGAGAGGAGATAAAGTTTTTTCCTCCCTTTCCAAATACCCAAGATGTCCGAACAATGCAGGCATGAGGAAAGACATTTAAAAGACGTTCTTCGCCTTCTTGTTTGGTCTTCCCGTAAATATTTGTTGGTTGATAAGGGGATGACTCAGAGAGAGGAGAGGGATTTGGAGCGTCGAACACATAATCTGTGGACACATGGATTAATTTTAAGCCTTCATGAGAAGCTAGCTTTCCTAGATTTTCCGGGCCTACTGCATTGGTTTTAAATGCCTCGTCAGCTTGGTTTTCGGCATCGTCTACGCGTGTATAAGCAGCGCAGTTGATAATATGGGTAATCGTAGGATGTGCATGAAAAAATTCCTTTACACTAGAAAGAGAGCTGATATCGACATCTCCATGGCCTGTCGCAATAAAGTGCAGATGTTCTTTTTTACAAAGTTCTTGGAGTGCGCTCCCTACAAGTCCTTGGCCGCCTGTGATCCAGATATTCATCTTATTGCCTCTAAAAATAATGGCGCCTCAAGGTCCCTCAAGGAAAGAATGGGATGCTCAACGGGCCACTGAATTTGAATGGTAGGATCATCAAAGCGAAATGCCTTTTCTGTTTTTCCATCATAAGGGGTGCTGACTTTATAGTGGACGTGAGCTCCTTCTTCGCTCACAACGCAAAATCCATGGGCAAATCCATTCGGAATAAAGAGTTGCTGCTGTGCGGTATCATCGAGATAAACGCCCTCCCATTGTCCAAAGGTTGGTGAATCTTTTCTTAAGTCGACAGCGACATCAAAGATTTTCCCTTGCGTCACCCAGACAAGTTTATCTTGTCCTGGCGTCTCTTGGTAATGCATTCCGCGAATAACATTTTTTTGAGAAAATGAATGGTTATCTTGGACAAAACGGGTAGCAATTCCATAGCCTGCATAGCGGAGTTCATGAAAAGTTTCTTTAAAAAAACCTCTATCATCATGGAAAACACGTGGAGAAATAACTTTTAGACCGCTCAAGCGCAGCTCAGAGACTTCCATAGATGATAATAGTAACTAAAGATTGCTTTTTTTAAATTGCAACCTTATGCTGTATATCTGCATTTTTAAAATTTTTATTGGAGTTTTGCATGCATATTTTTAAGAACTTAGGGCATGTCATTGGAGGATCCTTACTGATTGCTGCTACAATGGTTGGGGTCGGAATGCTCGGCCTTCCAGTCGTTACAGGTCCAGGGGGTTTTATTCCAGCGACGATGGTCTATATTCTTACCTGGATTTTCATGCTTTGCACAGGGCTTCTTCTACTAGAGGTCTGTACTTGGATGCCTAAAGAAGCAAACCTGATTACAATGACGCATCGTCTTTTAGGGCCTGTCGGACAGACGATTTGCTGGGCAGTGTATCTTTTTCTTTTCTTTACGGCGATGATTGCTCACATTGTAGGAGGAGGTAGCACTATGAGAGACCTCATTAATCTTACATTCAGCGTCCAAATTTCCGATAGTGCAGCGATGATTATTTACATGCTCCTTTTTTCACCCGTTGTTTACCTGGGAACGAAGTCAGTAGACAGGTTCAATCTTTTCATGATGATGATTGTGCTTATCACCTATTTTTCTTTTATCTTCTTATCTGCGGGAAATGTAACTTTAGCACATCTATCCTACGTGAACTGGAGCCAGGCTTGGCCAGCGCTCCCTGTGCTTTTCATTGCATTTACATACCAGCTCATTATTCCAACGCTGATGACTTACATGAATCAGAATGCTAAAAAAGTGCGTCTTTCCATCATTTTAGGAACTTCTATTCCTCTTGTTGTTTATTTAGTTTGGGAATTTCTGATACTCGGAATTATCCCGGTTGACAAACTGATTGCTGCAAAAGCAGAAGGGCATACAGCTGTGATGCCTCTCAAAGAACTTCTCCAAAATCCTTGGATTTTTAAAATTGGGACCATTTTTGCGTTCTTCGTTTTAACGACCTCATACGTTGCTTTAGCTCTCGCATTCTTAGACTTTTTGGCAGATGGACTTAAAGTGAAAAAAGAAGGATTTAAAAAGATTGCTCTCTGTTTTGCAATTTTTACTCCACCAACCATTATCGGTCTTATTTATCCTGGCATTTTCATTACAGCTCTTGAATATACTGGAGGGATTAGCTGTGCTCTGCTTTTTGGACTGCTTCCTCCCGTAATGGTGTGGGTAGGCCGTTACATAAAAAAATATAAAGAACACGATCAACAACTCAAAGGCGGAAAACTCATGCTCTCTGTTTTGATGCTATTTGTGTTTATTGAGCTTGTGTTACAAGTCATGAATGTTGTGAACAAATGAGTCGAAAACGGATTTTAGTCACAGGAGGAGCCGGTTTTTTAGGCTCCCATCTTTGCGAAAAGCTCTTAGCTCAAGGAGCTGAGGTGATTTGTGTTGATAACTTTTTTACAGGATCAAAAGATAACATCGTACACTTGTTATCCCACCCCTACTTTGAGCTTTTGCGTCATGATGTATGCATTCCTCTTCAAGTAGAAGTGGATGAGATTTATAATCTAGCATGTCCTGCTTCTCCCATCCATTATCAGTTTGATCCTGTTCAAACGACTAAAACAAGCGTTCTGGGAGCTATCAATCTTCTCAAGCTTGCAGAGAGCCTTAAGATCAAAATTCTACAAGCTTCTACAAGTGAAGTTTATGGAGATCCGCAGATTCATCCTCAGCATGAGGGGTATTGGGGAAATGTCAATCCCATTGGAATCCGCTCTTGCTATGATGAGAGTAAACGCTGCGCAGAGACTCTCTTTTTTGATTATCACCGCCAATATGGCCTACCCATCAAAGTTGCCCGTATTTTTAATACATATGGACCACGGATGCATCCGCAAGATGGACGCGTAGTCTCTAATTTTATTGTTCAAGCGCTCCGCGGAGATCCCATCACAATTTATGGTGAAGGAAATCAAACGCGATCATTTTGTTTTGTAGACGATCTCATCGATGGACTTATTCTCTTGATGGGAACGGAATCATTTACAGGCCCGGTCAACATTGGCAATCCCGTTGAGTTTCAAATCATTGACTTGGCACGGATGGTGCTTCAAATGACAGGCTCTAAATCGGAGCTCGTTTTCAAACCTCTTCCACAAGACGATCCGCGGCAAAGAAAGCCCGACATTTCCCTGGCTCAAAAAACGCTGGGCTGGTCTCCGAAGATTGCTCTTGAAGAAGGATTGACTCGTACTATTGACTATTTTCAAAAAGTCTTGAGAAAGAATAGTGTAAAGATATGACAGCACAAGTGTTTTTGCACCGTCCTCGTGACTTTAATCCAACAGTGGAAGCCTCAGGTGTTTTTTGCCAGTACGACGGCCGCGTTCTCTTTCTAAAAAGACATGCAGAAAAGATCGAAGGCCTGAAATGGGGAATTCCCGGTGGTAAAGTAGAACCCAATGAAAAACCTCTAGAAGCCGCTCTCCGAGAACTCGCAGAAGAAGCAGGTATTATCGCCAATAAAGACTCACTTAAAACAGTAGCATCACTTTATATCCGCCGCCCTGAGGTTGATTTTATCTTTCATATGTTTTTCCTGCCCCTGCAGGAAATGCCTCTTCTTCAAGTGGCGCCTGATGAACACATCGAAGCCTCCTGGGTTAACTTTCAAGAAGGGCTTAAACTTCCTCTGATTTCCGGTGGGCGCGAAGCCCTAGAATACTTCTTTCTTTGGAAAAACGATCAAAAAGAAACTTATATTCAATAGCTTATGAAAATGGACTTGATAAGTCCAAAAATTGTGCTAAAATGGAGTTTTCAACTCCAAAAATAGGCAATTATGTATAAACGACTCCTAGACAGGCCTTTAAAAGGGAAACAAAGCTTCTTTTTATTTGGTCCTAGAGGCACCGGTAAAACATCCTGGATCAAAAGCAAGATTCCGGGAGGTTTATATATAGATTTACTCGAAACAACAGCCTTTCTTGATCTTTCGGCAAGGCCTGGAAGACTTGAAGAAATGATACCTCCCGGATTCGAAGATTGGGTGATTATTGATGAAGTACAAAAAGTGCCTATACTCTTGAATGAAGTACATCGACTCATTGAAAACAAAAATTATAAATTCATTTTAACAGGCTCTTCTGCGCGCAGTCTTAAGAAAAAGGGAGTTAATCTATTAGCAGGTAGAGCACTGTCTTTTAAGATGTTTCCACTCACTGCAATTGAGCAAGGCTCAGACTTTGATTTAAACAAAGCTCTTCGATATGGACAGCTGCCTTATGTGTATTCAAAAAATAGTGTGCAGGAAATACAAGATTATTTGGAGGCATATACACAAACATATGTGAGAGAAGAGGTCATGCAGGAAGGGCTCACAAGAAATATTGGCGCATTTTCCAGATTTTTAGAAACAGCAAGTTTTTCTCAATGTGGAGTTTTGAACATATCAGATGTTGCCCAAGATGCTTCTATTAATCGAAAGGTTGTAGTTAACTATTTTCAAATAGTTGAAGATTTACTTATAGCAGCCAAACTTCCTATTTTTTCAAAACGCGCAAAACGCAAACTGATTGCACATTCAAAATTCTATTTTTTTGATGTAGGGGTTTATCGAGCTATCCGTCCACAAGGACCTTATGATTCTAATGAAGAAGCTGAAGGAGCAGCTTACGAGACATTGGTTTATCAAGAGATTCAGGCAATCAACCATTATTTCAATCTTCAATATCAACTTTATTTTTGGCGTACCGTAGATCAAATCGAAGTCGATTTTGTACTCTATGGGCCTAAAGGAATTATTGGGATAGAAGTCAAAAGATCAGACTCGATTAATTCCAAAGATTTAAAGGGGCTTCGTACATTTAGAGAGGATTATCCAGAAGCTAAACTCTTCCTTTTCCATGGAGGAACTAGGAGAGAATATATTGAAAATATTCAGCTTATTCCCATTAGCGAGGCGCTTTTGTCTCTTCCTGAGCTGTTAAGTTAATAATAGCGAGCCTGTATCTCGCGCCATTTTTTAACGACTTGCGCTGCGATTGGACCTCCTTCAAGCCCTGCTTGGCGATACCGAAGCGATACAACCACCACGAGTTCAGGTTCTTTATCAAGGGGAGCCATCAAGATCGATCGCTTAGGATAAGCAATCGCAGCAAAACAGATGTAGTGTTCCATGACAGGCGCTGCTGCGCTTGACACGGAGTGTTTATAGAGCGCCTGAGCCGTTCCCGTTTTACCAATCAAGTCACGATGGATTTCTAAATAGTCGCGCAAAGAAGTAGGATGATCATACAGCGCGCGCATAGCCGCGGGCCTTGCTGTTCCCCGAGATCCTACGACAACGCGGTGCATTCCTTCGAATAGATAATTGAAGATTGGCGAAGGAAAAGGAAGAATGCGGTCGATATGAGGAGAGATGAGTTGCACGACATTTTCTTCGTGATGAATAGTTGTTTGGAAGGGGAGTTTATCAAAAGCCTGGTTGGATTCTTCTAAAAGTTCATGTTGAAGCATACGGTCAGTCCCTTCTAGCTTTTGTACAATATGAGGGCGAATGACTTTTCCTTGATTGGCAATGATCGCTGTCATGAGTGCCGTTTGCAAAGGAGTTGTCTCCAGGGTATGCTGTCCGATGGCAAAAGAATAAAGCCCTGTTCTGTTTTGATCGATATCTTCAGGAACTTTTCCTGAAGCCTCGCCTGGCAAATCGATTCCTGTTTTCTCTCCCATTCCAAATTGTTTGGCAGCGATGGCTAGATTTAAAGGATTTTGGATCACGTCTCCTGCTAGAAGAGAAAAATAGACGTTGCTGGACTGCTCTAACGCTCCCTGCATATCTAAACGGCCCATCCCCGCGTGAGAACTTCTAGGCAGACGTCCGCCTTTGTAGCCGCGGTAAAGAGGGGTTCCATCATTTAGAAAGCCCAAAATAAACTTCTTGTCCGAAGGAGATCCTTTCCAATCATCTACAATTGTAAGAGGATTGAATGGAAGGCCTTTTGCGTGCAACTCCATGAGTGTTTGATAGGCTGTGACTAATTTAAAAACAGATCCAGGCGGACAAGCTTGTCTATATGATTGAGATCTTGTAAACCCGTATCCATAGGGAGGATAAAAAGCGCTGGCCAGATGTTTTTCCTGAGATACGCCATTGATTGAGCGGACATAAGGATACCGCCTCTCAAGAACGTTGTCCAGTTCCTCAAAGCTTCTAAGTGTTTTTAGATAGGCAACTCCAAGCGGCGCTGAAAGAGTTCCTAATTTTTCATGAAGCAAAGAATATGTTCCTTGAAGAAGGGGGAAATAAGTCTCTTTGAGAGTGCATAGGTAAGGAGTCAGGTGCTGATAATTTTCTATGAGAATGGGAACTTTTCCTGTGAGTGCAACATAGAGAAAAACAGGTTTGTACGCTTCCCAAAATTTTCCCCAAAGCACCCGTTCCACACGGTCAAGATAATCTGTGTAAGGTTTGGCGTATTTTTTATCCGCTTTTTCCTGGTCTCTCATTTTTTTGAGATATTCTTTGAAATGCAACTCTCTCCAAGCATTAAAGTCGTAATCGTAAAATAACTCGCGAAGCTCCTCTTTCATGCGAGTCAAAAGACGCATAGCTTCTTGCCTTGTTGCAAAATAGTCGCTTAAGGGTTGAGCTCCGACTTCGCTTGCAAGCTCTGGTGTAAATAGTTCCAAAGGCGCAACTAAATGGCAAAGATCAAGAGCTAAAAATTTATCATGCTCCAATTTAATATCCCTAAGAAGCGGATGATAAATACCGAATTCTTGCACTTGCAAAGCCAGTTTTACATCAGAAATTTGCAGCATCGCATTTTTCAGAGCGCTTCGCCCAGGAAGAATCGCCTCTAAATACTTATGCCAAGTAAGAGTAAGCGTCTCTTCTAAGAATCTATTTTGCACAAAAGAAAAATATTCTCTTTTGAGGGACCGTTTTCCATCCCACACTTCTCCTAAATAGTCTTCCGTTTCAAGCCACTGCTTGACAGCCCATGCTTTTTCTCTCTGGCTTTGGGGATCTCGTGAAGGAATAAAATCGTTGGGGTTATAGCGAGGGTAAGAAGCTAGAGCTACAACTTCGCCGGTCTGCGGAATCATCGCCACAACTGCGCTTCCTCGCATCCACTTTTCATTAATATTGCCATCCGGCTTGTCAAGACGAGATCCTTCATTAGAGGCGATCAATTGCTCTGCAAACATTTGGAGTTCTGCAGAAAGCGTGAGAGTCACCTTTTTGCCCGGTATGGCTGCTCTCGAACCATCCAGCTCTTTAATGAAATTGCCTTTTGTATCGATTTCATAGATATGTTTACCAACGTATCCTCTCAAATCTTCCTCGTAGGAAGCTTCAACCCCGCTTTTCCCGATAAGATCGTTCATTGTATAGGCTTTTTCTTGCAGATCAAAAAATCGCTGCAGCACTTCTTCAGGCGAATTAAAACCTTCAGGAAGAAAACGGTTTTCGCCTTCTTGCTTTGCAATTAAATAATCCTCAAGAGTGTTAAGCTCATGAACGATTTTCAAATATTTCATCGCATCGATGTTTCCCAAATATCCAATCACATCACCTGCAATCTTGCCCAAAGGGTATTCTCTACGTGAGACTCGTTCAACTTGCAGCCCCAGCCAATCTTTTTCCATCCCCTTCATTCGATAGTACTGCTCTTCTGCAAGATCTTCTTTAATCACAAAAGGCGTTGAGGGTAGAAGTGCTGCTTTTCCATGAATGAGATCTTCAATGCGCCTTGCGGGGATGCCTAGTTCAGAGCTGAGCATCTTCGAGAGCTTCGTGATATATTCCAGACGCTCTGAAACTCGGACTCTTTCCCCCTTTTCATTTTTCGTCCAGCGCATCGAAGGGATTTGCCGAATATGGGAATAGCACACAGACACGTTGTATTGCATTTTATTAACTGCAAGCGGCACCCCAAACCTGTCTTGGATCGTTGCACGATCGGCTTTTTCAATGACAACTCTTCGCTGCGGCTTCTCAGCCATTCTTACATGCTGGTCATGCTGAATGACCGATAAATACCAGCAGCGGATCAAAATGAGCATCAGACATAGCGAGATGACATGTAAGACACGATTGGTTTTATCTGAGATGTGCATATAAGAAACAATAGCTCATAGAAGCATTAGCGAAAAGACGCAGTTTTAAAATTTTTGCATATGCGATATGCTTGTATTTATGGATGATCTCGAAATGCAAAATATCGAAATTGTACTCCCTGATGAAGGAGTTTCGTTACAAGGATGCCTCACAATCACTCCCGGAGCTAAAATGGTTGTGGTATTTGCTCACGGAAGCGGGAGCGGACGGCTTAGCCCGCGCAATCAATATGTGGCCCACTTTTTCAATAAACGCAATTTAGCCACGCTGCTGCTCGATCTGCTCACAGAAAAAGAGGGAAAAGTCGACGAATCCACCCGTCAGTATCGTTTCGATATTCCATTATTAGCAGGACGTCTCATCGGCGCGCAAAAGTGGCTTAAAAACAATCCCTCTACACGTCACCTTAAAGTGGGATTATTCGGTTCAAGCACAGGTGCCGCCGCCGCTTTGATTTCAGCTGCAGGCAGCAATGCCGCGGCTGTAGTCTCACGAGGCGGCCGCACAGACCTCGCAGATGAAGTCCTATCCGATGTCAACGCTCCAACGCTTTTTATTGTCGGCGCACTCGATTTTGGAGTCATCGAATTAAATGAAGCTTCTTTTGCAAAGCTAAATTGTGAAAAAAAACTAGAAATAGTTCCCCGCGCTACCCACCTATTTGAGGAGCCAGGCGCTCTCGAAGAGGTGGCCAGGTTAGCAGGTGAGTGGTTTGTCAGTCACGTTTAAGAGAGGCTATTTTTTTGCAAGACGGGAACAAAATGATTTTCAAAGAGTGCCAAAGTGCAGGTGTTCTGATAAAAGTCGCCTATAGGATAGGTATCATCACCTGTGAAATAAAAACCGTCCTGGTTATAAAGTTCAACGAGTCTTTTTTGAATCTCATCTTCATAGGTTTGAAGAATGGGGGCGCCTTCTGGAGCTTCCTCTTTAGCCTGAACCCATTTTTTATATCCAGGATCGTTTTCGACTTTATTCTCTTGAAACCCTGCTGAAATAATTCGCAAGTTGAAGCCATACATTTGACACAGTAAAAGCCCTTCTCTTGAGGGGTCACCCCAATAGGGGCCTGTGGGAGCGTCTAAGTCTATAAATCTTAATTGGGTCAACTCCTCATTCGTATAACCCACATATTTTTGGTATTTCTCAAAAGACTCAACACCTCTTGAGTCCTGTTCAATATGGTGCTTAAAGGTTAGTTGATGGTTTGAATCTTGAAGGCAGCTTGAGATGTTCATTCTGAGCTCTTTAGGTGTTTTATGTACTCCTATTTGTTCTAGAGCATTCGATAGCGCATGATAAAAACAGTCGCCATTATCAATCGCTTCACCCAAATATTCATTTGGTGAAAGCATGCTTTGAATAAGCGCTTCAAGCTTTTGTTTCCTGACTTGCTTTGCTGTAAGGGAAGGCGCAGGAAGGTTGGGCTTGATATCTGTTTTAACCGACAGCCGACCATAAAGATAAAATGCTAAAACTAGGAACGATCCAAAGGCTCCCAAGATAGCGATGCCTTTCCAATAAACTTTATCATGTTTTACAGGTGAAGAAAAAGAGGTTAAAAAAGTTGCTTGAACTCTGTTTGTCATGCATTCTAGTGTATTCAACACCTATTTTTAAGGCTATTCTTCAAAATAAGTCTAGCAACGGGCATTTCGTCCTTGGAAAAAAGAGTCCCAATCAGTTAAATTTATCATCTTAAATGCGCCTGTAGTTCAATGGTAGAACCGTAGCCTTCCAAGCTACTTGTGTCAGTTCGATTCTGATCAGGCGCTTTTAAATTAACAAATAAACCAAGACCGAAATCAATCCATAAAGGATTGATGCCGCGTCAAAACAATAGGGACAAGGCTTGGCAACACAAGAACAACCAAATAGCGCAGTAAGCGTAAAAGAACTTTTAGAATCAGGTGCCCATTTTGGCCACCAGAAGCAACGTTGGAACCCAAAGATGAAGCGTTTCATCTTTGAAGAACGCAACGGCATCTATATCATTGACCTCGCAAAAACAGTCCAACAAATCCGCAAATGCGTTGATGTCGTCCGCGAGATGGTATCCAAACGCAAGTCAATTCTTTTTGTCGGAACAAAAAAACAAGCGAAAACCGTAATCAAAGAATGCGCAGAAGAGTGCGGAGAGTTTTATGTTTCTGAGCGATGGCTCGGCGGAATGCTCACCAACCTTTCAACAATTCGCCAATCTGTAAAAACTCTTGAGCGCATCGAGAAAAGAATTGCGAGCGGCGGTGAAGGATTTACAAAAAAAGAAATGATCTTGATGGGCAAAGACCAAATCAAGCTCAACAAAAACCTTTCAGGGATTCGCGCAATGCGCAAGCCTCCTGGCCTTCTCATTGTCGTTGATCCAGGCAGAGAACACATTGCAGTTGCAGAAGCTAATAAATTAGGCATCCCAATCATGGCTCTTGTCGACACCAACTGCGATCCAGATCCGATTGACTATGTCATCGCATGCAACGACGATGCTCTGAAAAGCATCAAGCTGATCCTCCAAGCCCTCATGCAAGCAATCATTGACCGCAAAAACGAAATGAGCGTTTCTTTAGGAAAAGGCGAAGATGAACAAGCTTCTCCAGATGAAGTTGAATCTCTTGATGGCAATGGAGAAGAGGAGACAACTTAAATGACGACGAAAGTAACTCCCGACATGGTAAAACAGCTCCGTGAGAGAACTGGCGTTGGCATGGGTAAATGCAAAGAAGCCTTAGACGAAGCGCACGGCGACATGGAAAAAGCAATTGACCTTCTCCGCAAAGCAGGCATGGCATCTGCCGTTAAAAAAGAAGGCCGTGAAACGAAAGAAGGAATGATTGCCGCTTTCGAAACACACGACGCGATCGCTTTAGTTGAAATCAATGCAGAAACGGATTTCGTTGTTCAAAACGACAAGTTTAAACAGTTTGCGCATGAAATCGCAAAACAAGCTGCCGAAACAAAAGCTGCAAGCTTAGAAGCTCTTGTAGAGCAGCCTTCCCATCAAGATAAAACATTGACCGTTGATCAATACCGAGCTATCGTGATGCAAAGTATTGGCGAGAATATCAAAATTAAACGTGTTGAAATCTTCATGAAAGGGCCGACTAAATCATTCGGAATCTATTCTCACATGGGCGGCAAAATTGTCACGCTAGTAGAAATCGATGGCAAAGCTGGACATGAGCCGCTAGCTCGTGAGATTGCAATGCATGTCGCTGCAGAATCTCCTGAATATTTAAACGCAGATGAAGTTCCTGCAAACGTTAAAGCCCGTGAAGAAGAGATTGCACGCAGCCAAGTGGTTGGCAAGCCTCCTCAAATCGTCGACAAAATCGTCGAAGGAAAAATGAAAGCCTTCTTCGATCAAGTATGCTTGCTCGTTCAAAAATTCGTGAAAGATAACACAATCACTATTAGCGACCTCGTTGCAAACGAAGCGAAAAAATCGGGACAGCACCTTATTCTAAAACGTTTTATACGCTGGAAAGTTGGAGAGTAAGAGTGGCAAAAAAAACTCCGTACAATAGAATTTTACTGAAAATCTCAGGCGAGGCACTTCTCGGAAACGAGAAATTTGGATTCGACTCCAAAGCGGTTATAAGCCTTGCAGAGCAGATTCATGAAATTCAAAAACTTGGCATCGAAGTCGGGATTGTCATTGGCGGAGGAAATATCATCCGTGGCTCTCAAATTGCAAACGTGCCTCGCATTAAAGCAGATCAAATGGGCATGCTGGCTACAACCATCAATGGCACGCTCCTTGCTGAAGCCTTAGAAGACTTAGGCTGCAGTGCAGTGGTCGTCGGAGCTTTCCCCTGTGGAACTTTTATTCCTGAGGCAAGCGGCGATGAAACCTTAGAACTCTTAGAAAATGGCGTCGTTGTCATTTATGTCGGTGGAACTGGACACCCCTATTTCACGACAGATACAGCCGCCGCCCTTCGTGCTTGTGAAATCAATGCTGAAGCGCTCATTAAAGCAACAAAAGTGGATGGAGTCTTTGAAAAAGATCCTATCAAAAATCCAAAAGCCAAACGCTTTGATAAGCTCAGCTACGCTGATGTGCTCAGTAAACAATTAAATGTCATGGATGCCGCCGCCGTTGCACTTTGCCGCGATAACCAGATTCCCATTCATGTACTCAATATCTTCAAAAAAGGAGCTCTTAAAACTGCCGTATTAGAGCGCAGTGGCGGCTCCATTGTTACAGGATAGTAATATGATAGAAGATGAAGTAAAAACAAAAATGCAAGCGACTCTAGAGCACTTTAAGCAAGAGCTTAAAAATCTCCGGACTAACCGCGCAAACCCCGGCGTTGTAGAAGGTGTTTCTATCGAAGTCTACGGCTCTCACATGAGAGTCAAAGAACTCGCAAACATCACAACCCCCGAAGCTCGGCAGATCCTCATTACCCCCTTTGATCCACAAACTGCTGCAGCTATTGCCAAGGGAATTGAAAAAGCCAACTTAAATTTACAACCTGTTCTAGAAGGCCATGCCATCCGGATCAACGTTCCTCCCATGGATCAATCAATGCGGCAAACGATTGTTAAGCAAGGTAAAGAAAAAGCTGAAAATGCCAAGATTGCCATCCGAGATATACGCCGAAAGAGCAATGACACAATCAAACAGAAAAAAACATCCGGCGACCTGACAGAAGACATGGTGAAGAAGCTAGAAAAAGCCATTCAAGAATTAACAGATAAGTTTTGCAAGCAGATAGACGACTTATTCTCAGCGAAAGAAAAGGAAATTATGGCGGTTTAATAGACCGCTCCAGTATACTTCCTGATCTCTCTTGAATGAAAAATGGCCCCATCGTCTAGCCTGGCCTAGGACACCAGATTTTCATTCTGATAACAGGGGTTCGAATCCCCTTGGGGTCAAACGAGACTTTAGCTCAGTGGTAGAGCACCTCACTTTTAATGAGGGGGTCGATGGTTCAAGCCCATCAAGTCTCAATTTCAAAAAAACACCCAGCTTATGGCTGGGTTTTTTTTTGAAATTGAGGCTTGAGGAGCCACCAAATGTGGCTCCGTATGGGCTTGAAATGAAGCTCGCTTGCGAGACTTGTAAAACTTAAATCAATATCACGTGAATCATGAGATCGGTAGCAAAGTGAGCGGCCATGGCTGTCCAAAGCCCTCTTGACCAATACAGCCAACCAAAAACGACTCCAGCAAGTCCATTGAGGAAGAGAATGCGAAAAATTTCAAAAGGCGAGGGCGATGCCAGTTTGAAAGCGGCAGGTAGGTGGCCTAAGCCGAAGATCAATGCTGCCAAGATATTTGCAGTCCAAAGCACGTAAAGCCTTTTATCTCTGTTCACGAATTTGCTAAGAAGAAAATAGATCAACGTCAGCAGAAAAAGTCTTAATAAAACTTCTTCATTAACAGCACCATAAATGGAGGCTAAGGCGCC
>JAGOLG010000025.1 GCA_017994195.1 Rhabdochlamydiaceae bacterium | reverse complement strand
GATTGGAATTGTTCCCGACATGATCTTGTGCCGCTGTGAAGAGCACCTAGCTGACGAAATCAAAGATAAAATCAGCCTCTTTTGCAGCGTACGGCGTGATTTTGTTATGGATGAGGCCGATGTGGAGCATTCGATCTATGAAGTTCCTTTAAGCCTGCATGAACAAAAAGTCGATTCGAAAGTGATTGAGTTTTTAAGACTTCCCGACACACAGCCTAATTTGAAAGCGTGGCAAGATATGGTCCACAAGCTAAAGAACCCACTGAGAAAAGTTGTAATCGGTGTGGTGGGCAAGTACATGCAGCTTGAAGACGCTTATAAGTCGGTTTTTGAAGCGCTGCACCATGCAGCAATAGCTGCTCAGGCAGAACTGGAAATTCGCATCTTTGAGGCCGATAAAATTGTACAAGATGGATCAGTTGAAAAAGCAATTTCTGGATGCGACGGTTATTTAGTTCCTGGGGGATTTGGAGAGCGCGGATGGATTGGAAAAATCTTAACTGCAAAGTATTGCCGCGAACATAAAATTCCTTATTTTGGACTCTGTTTAGGGATGCAGGTCATGTGCGTTGAATTTGCAAGGCATGTCTTAAGCCTTCCAGATGCAAATTCAACAGAATTCAACCCCAAAACACCTCATCCGGTGATTTCGCTTTTAAGTGAGCAGAAAGATCTGCAAGATCTCGGAGGAACTATGCGCCTTGGAGCTTATCCGTGTCAGTTAAAGCCTGGCTCCAAAGCTGAAAAAGCCTATGGAACAACCATGATCTCTGAAAGGCACCGTCACCGCTTTGAACTGAATGATGTTTTTAAAGCTCCTTTTGAAGAAAAAGGCCTCATTATTTCTGGAACTTTACCTAAAGAAGGGCTCTGTGAAATCGTTGAACTCAAAGACCATCCTTGGATGCTAGGCGTCCAATTCCACCCTGAATTTAAATCCAAACCAAGCCAGCCGCACCCTCTCTTTAGAGACTTTATTGAAGCTGCAATCAAACATCATGGGTAGAATCGTAGGCCTTGATTTCGGCACCGTAAGAATTGGAGTGGCTGTCTCCGATGAAAGGCATATCTTAGCAAGACCGCTTGGCATGTTGCATAACACCCCCGAATTTGCTAAAAGGCTCTCAGAGCTTTTGAAAAAAGAAGGCGCTATTGATAAAATTGTCGTAGGACTTCCTCTAAAACTCAGCGGCCAAGACAGCGCAATGACAGAAGCTGCCAGAAAATTTGCCAAAGAGTTGGAAGAAAGCTCAAAACTGCCTGTAGAGCTCTGGGATGAAAGGCTTACATCTGCGCTCATCGAACGGTCGCTCTCTGATGCAGGCGTTAAAAGAAAAGAGAGAGCTCAAATGAGCGACACCCTCTCTGCAGTGATCATTTTACAATCTTACCTGGATAGAAAAGGATTTTCATGAACCCTCTGCGTGAAGAAACTCAAAGCCGATTTACAGAACCTTGCATTGTCGTCATTTTTGGAGCCACAGGAGATCTCACTTCACGAAAGCTGATCCCTGCTCTCTATAATATCCTCAAAGCAGGGCAACTCCCCTCTCAATTCGCTTGCGTAGGTTTTGCAAGAAGAACTAAAACAGATGGTGAGTTCCGAAAGGAAATGCACGAAGCAGTGCAAAAATTCTCGCGTACAAAACCCATTGATGAACATCTTTGGAAACATTTTGAAGATCATCTCTATTACCACATCTCTGAGTTCCATGATGATGAGGGATATGTCAAATTGAAGCAAAAACTAGAAGAACTGGACCACAGATTAGGCACCAAAGGAAACCGGATCTTTTATTTTGCAACACCTTCTAGCTACTTTCCATTGATTGCCGAAAAGCTAAAAAAAGCAAATCTTATTTATCCTGAATTGGATACAGGCCCTTGGTCCCGTGTAATCATCGAAAAACCATTTGGCCGTGATCTTAGCTCCGCTGAAGACCTTCAAAAAGAGCTCATGAAACATCTTGGAGAAAACCAAATTTTCCGCATCGATCACTGGCTCGGTAAAGAAACCGTCCAAAACCTCCTTGTTTTCCGTTTTGCCAATTCAATCTTCGAATCGCTTTGGAATAACCGTTACATCGACCACATTCAGATTACTGTGGCCGAAGATTTAGGAATCGAGACCCGTGGAAAATTCTGGGAAGAGACAGGCCTTATCCGCGACATCGTACAAAACCATGTGATGCAGCTTGTTTCTTTAGTTGGTATGGAGCCCCCTGTGAGCTTGGACGCCAATGCCATCCGCGATGAAAAAGTCAAAGTGCTGCAAGCCATTCGGCCTATCGAACAAAAAGATGTTGTCCTCGCACAATATACCGCTGGCCTTGTCGGTGGAGAAGATGTAATAGGCTACCTGCAAGAGAAAGATGTCTCTCCTACCTCCCAAGTTGAAACCTATGCAGCCCTCAGACTCCATATCGATAATTGGCGCTGGTCAGGAGTTCCTTTCTATCTCCGCTCAGGAAAAAGACTTCCTAAACGATCCACTGAAATCGCCATTACTTTTAAAGACCCTCCGGGTGTTCTTTTTCAACAGGGGCATCGAAAAAACGATCCCAATGTCTTTGTCATACAAATTCAACCCGACGAAGGAATCTCTCTAAAAATCAACTGCAAAGTCCCAGGCCCTGCAAGCCCGATACAGCCTGTGAAAATGGACTTTAAGTACGGCTCCTATTTCGGCACAACGCCTCCCGAAGCGTATGAAAGACTGATCTGCGACGCCATTTTAGGCGACTCCACTCTTTTTGCACGTCAAGATGAAGTGCTTCTTTCCTGGAAGCTGCTCTCCCCTGTCTTGAAAGGAAAACCATCGACCTATCCTGCCGGCAGCTGGGGACCCGTGGAAGCTGAAAAACTCCTAGAGCAAGACGGAAGGCATTGGAGGCTTATCTGAAGAACCTGACAGATGAACTCAAAAAAATCTGGGAAAAGTTAGAGGGCACAGGAACGATGCGCGCCTCTCTTTTCAATCTGATCGTTGTCGCTCCTGACAATGAAAGACGCGAGTACGTAAAAACCATTACCAGCAACGTCATCAAAAGGTTCCCCTGCCGCGTCATTTTTATCACCGTGGTCGATCTTCTTAAAGAGATCAAAGCACATGTTTCAGCCGCATCTGAAACAGAAGGAGTTGCTTGTGACATTATTGAAATCGCAGCTCCCTCTTCCCTTCTTCATAAAATCCCCTTTTTAATTCTTCCACATTTCCTTCCCGATCTTCCCATTTATCTTCTCTGGGCAGAAAAACCCACCGCTTTCCCTTTCCTCTTGAATGATCTGCAAAAATGGGCCGAAAGAATTATTTACGACTCCGAGGTTGCAGACAACCTCGCCGATTTCTGCAAAGCCCTAACCTTGCAATCAAAGATCCGAGAAGTCGCAGACCTTAACTGGGCCCGCACTGAAAATTGGCGAGAACTGATCGCTGCCACCTTCTACTCCCCTGCCAGACTTTCCTCACTCCAAAGCGCCGTCACTGTCGAAATCCACTACAACAACTACGAGACCCCCTTCTTCTGCCATACAAAAATTCAAGCGCTCTATTTACAAGCCTGGCTTACAACCTGCCTTGAGTGGTCGCCCAAAATCTCGCTGCTCCCCCTCGTGAACAAAGAGCTGGCCCCCGGAACCGTGATCTCAATGGACATCAAGTGCCAAGATCAATACCACTACGCCTTCAGCCGGGATCCTCACCATCTACACCAGGTCCGCACTATCATTTGCGATGAAGAAAAGTGCGATATCCCCTCAACATTTATTTTCTCCAAAGCCCAATCAGGCCTCTCTCTTGTCAATCTCATCTACCACCCCGATCCAAGCACACATTTTCCAAGCGTATTAAAATATCTAAGCACCCAGGACAAGCTATGTTCGGAAAGCTAATTGTCCCAGGGGACTACCCTGCAACCTTAAGATATGCAGCAGACCATTTTGTTTTATCTTGTCAAACAGCCATCCAAGACCATGGCTTTTTTACTGTAGCGCTCTCAGGTGGATCAACTCCCAAAGCCCTCTATGAAATCCTATGCCTACCCCCCTACTCACAAGAAATCGATTGGGAAAAAATCCATCTTTTCTGGAGCGATGAAAGATCTGTGCCTCCCACCGATCCAGAAAGTAATTTTGGCATGGCGATGAAAGCCGGCTTTGAGAAAATGATCATCCCACCGCACCATATCCATCGGATGATCGCAGAAGATCAGATCGAGCATCACGCAAAAAAATATGAAGAAAAGTTACGCTCTATCTTGAAAGGACAGTCCCTTGATCTTGTCATGCTAGGCATGGGAGATGATGGCCATACCGCTTCGCTCTTCCCTGGTACAGAGGCCTTGTCCGTCAAAGGATGCTATGTCACCCAGAACTATGTCCCCCAGAAAAAAACCTGGAGAATGACGCTCACCTATGAAGCCCTCAATGATGCCGTAAATACCGTTTTTTACGTTCTCGGCGCCTCAAAAGCGGAGATGCTGGCCTACGTTTTCAACTCCAAGCCCCATCTTCCCTGCCAATTTGTCGGAACAGAAGACTATCCTGCTTTATGGATCGCCGACGAAGCTGCTGCGCAAAAATCTTAAATTTTTCGTGTCGCTTCTTTTTTAGCAACATACATGAGCTGGGGTTCGTGCTCTTTAACAAACTCAAGAACGCGTTTGGGGTTATGTTCGCTTAAGACACGCAGCCACCAGCCGATCGCTTTTTGGATGAACCATTCTCGGTCATCAACATAACTCGAAGCCCATTTGAGCGATCTCTCCGGATTTTTACCCGGTTTTGCATAAGGAAGAGTATAGACAAGCGCTGCTCTTCGCATCCAAAAATCGGAATGTTTTGTCCATGTTTCAACTTCATCCAGGATTGCTTCATCTGCTAAAATGCATTTCCACGCAGTGTGGGCAAGAGTATCTTCTAGCGCCCAACCATCGACGTCTTTTAAAAATCGGACAATTGTCTTCCATAGTTTAGGCGAAGGCTTGACTCTCTTATCAGTTAAGATCAGCGCCGCACAAATCATCGGGTCAAAAAGGTTGGTTTCCCAAAGCTCATGGGAGAATTTGATTAAATCTGCCTCAGGTATCTCTTTTATAAACCCTGAAATCAATTTTCTTTTATCGGGATTGGTAACGCCCCAGTGGATACGGGACGATTTATGGTATTTTTGGTGGGCAAGAGCCCCGGCAGGGGTGCCTAAAGATTGAAGATCTATCAAGAAATTTTTGAGCATATTGTGAAAGATTTTAACTGATTTCTGAGATATAATATCACCATGAAAGTTTTGGGAATTGAATCCACCTGCGATGAGACCGCTATCGCCATTGTCGAAGATGGAAAAACCATCCTGGCGGAAACCATTGCCAGCCAAGCCGATTTGCACACCCAATACGGCGGCGTCTATCCCGAGCTTGCCTGCCGCAGGCATTTTGACATTCTCTTCCCACTGATCAAAGAAACATTAAATAAAGCTGGACTCACAAAAGAGGATATCGATTTAATCGCAGTCGCGCATGGCCCAGGACTTATCGGCGCGCTTCTAATGGGCCTTTCTGCTGCAAAGGGTCTTGCCCTGTCATGGAATAAACCGTTTGTCGGAGTCAATCACGTCGAAGCCCATCTCTACGCAGCTATGATGCCTATTACACCTGAGTTCCCAGCATTGGGTGTAGTACTTTCAGGAGGCCACACGCTGCTGGTCAAAATCCACTCGCTGGGACGTTATGAAGAGATCGGCTCCACGGTCGATGATGCTATAGGCGAGGCGTTTGACAAGGTCGCCGTCTTACTAGATCTCCCCTATCCAGGAGGTCCTGAAATTGAAAAACTAGCACGTCTGGGCGACCCAAAAAAGTACCCTTTTAAACCCGGAAGCGTGAAGCAAAAGCCCTGGAATTTTTCATTCAGCGGACTCAAAACCAATGTCCTCTATACCCTCAAAGGGCAAAACTGCGATCGAAAAGCCCCCTCGCTTCTCCCCGATTCTGAAAAGGCTCATGTGGCAGCCGGATTCCAAGAAGCTGCACTCGGTGATATCGTTAAAAAAACTTTAAGTGCAGCAGAAAGTTTTGATTGCAAAATGATATTTTTAGGCGGTGGCGTGACTCAAAATAAACGTTTACGCGAGCTCCTTCAAAAAAGCCCGCTTCCTGTTTTCTTTCCGCCCCCGGGCCTTTCCTTGGATAATGCCTCGATGATTGCAGGTCTTGGATATCAACTTTTCCTTCGAAAGGAAAAAAAAGGCGACCCCTTAGATCTAGAACCTCTTCCACGTATTCCACTCAATCTGTATAATAAAACCTAAAAAGGAATTTTTTATGGCAAAAACAGCACGCGAATTCGTAAAACTTAAAAGCAGCGAAAGCCCAGAAGTTTATTGGACACAAAAAAACAAAAAGACTTCTACAGAGCGTTTAGAGCTTAAAAAATACGATAAACGTCTTAAAAAACACGTTATTTTTAAAGAAGCAAAATAGATTAAATAGTGTTTGAACTTTCGTTTCTCCGAAAGTATCTAGTTCCACGAAAACGGCAGCTCTCAGTTACGCTCATCGCTTTTTTATCTGTAGGTGTCATCTCAGCTGTCGTTTGGCTTGTCTTGCTTTTTTTATCCGTGACGGAAGGGATTGAAAAAACGTGGCTTAAAAAACTAACGTCGATCCACGCTCCTATTCGCATAACACCCACGCATGACTATTTTTCATCCTACTATTATCTAGCCGACACCATCAGCCAAAAAACAGGATATACTGCGCGTAGTTTTACAGAAAAGCTCAAAGAGCCCGGCATTGACCCGTATGATCCTGGAACCGATGAGTCTCTTCCACACTTTTGGCCAGCGCCTGAAAAAGAAGCCGATGGAACACTCCGCGACCCTGTCATCATTGCTGCAAAGCTTCTTCAAAAACGACAAGACGTAGAAATTGCACCCTTCGAGATGAGCGGGGCTGTTCTCAAAGTCCAGCTCACAAGACAAACACCTCAAGGCGGCCTTACCCATTCTTTTTTAACCCAAGCTTCCTATTTAAGTTCACTACCGGAAAAAAACAGTTACATTCAAGAGCTTCTGACATCTCAGCTGCTTAAAAATGTCGAAAGAGGGGTTGTCTTAGCAAAAGGATTTTACGATTCAGGCGTCAGGCTAGGCGACCGCGGCTGGATCCAATATCAAGCCTCAACTGCAGGAGCGCTTCAAGAGCAAAGGCTTCCTGTGACCGTCGCGGGGTTTTATGATCCGGGCGTCATGTCGGTTGGCAATAAGTGCATTCTTGCCTCAGATGATATTGTTCATATGATTCGGACCTCAAGCCCTATCGAACATTTTGACAAAACTGCCTCTATGGGCTTCTGTGTTTGGCATCAAGATCTGACGAAAACTAGAGAGCTTGCATATGAGATCCAGCAGAAATTTAATGAAGCTGGGATCAGCAAATACTGGACTATCTCAACCTACCATGACTATGAATTTTCTAAAGACCTGATGCAGCAATTTCAAAGTGATCGGTATCTGTTTACTTTCTTGGGGCTCATTGTTCTTATCGTTGCCTGCTCCAACATTATTTCATTCTTGATTCTGTTAGTTCAGGATAAGAAAAAAGAAATTGGCATTCTCCAGGCCCTTGGCGCCAGCAAAAAAAGCATTGCCTTCATTTTTGGAGGGTGCGGAGCCGCCATCGGGCTCATCAGCAGCTTTGTAGGGATAGGTACTGCATTTTTGACCCTTAAAAATCTGGATAGTATTGTAAAATTTTTAAGCTTCCTCCAAGGGCATGCTGCATTTAACGCTGCTTTTTATGGAAACTCTCTCCCCTCAGAGATGAGTGTTTCTGCTCTCCTCTTTGTCGCGATTATTACACCGATCCTATCTCTGGTTGCAGGACTCATCCCGGCTCGAAAAGCCACGAGTTTAAGCCCGTCAGAAATTCTGAGGTCCGAGTGAAACCTATCTTAAAAGCTCAAAACCTTAAAAAAACCTACAAAACAGCCATTGATGTCACAGTCTTGGATGGAATTTCTTTAGAGGTTTTACCTGGAGAAACAATTGCCATCATTGGTAAATCCGGCGAAGGAAAAACAACTCTTCTTCATCTTTTAGGAACTTTAGAAAAGCCTACCTCCGGCACCATCGAGGTCTGCGGAGAAGTTGCCACTTCCCAAAACAGCCCTTATCTTCGCAATACCCATATCGGATTTGTCTTCCAAGCCTATCATCTTTTAGAAGAGTGTACTGTTTTAGAAAACGTCCTCATGCCTGCCCGCATTGCAAAACAAGATATCCGTCCAGGATCTAGTGCCCACACAAGAGCCCTTATGCTCCTAGAAGAAGTAGGCCTTTCCCATCGCCGCGATTTTTTAGCCAAGCTCTTATCCGGCGGAGAGAAGCAGCGAGCAGCCATTGCAAGAGCTCTTATCAACAACCCCTCTATTATTTTAGCCGATGAACCTTCCGGAAATTTGGATCATGCCCATTCTCAAGACATCTATAAACTTCTTCTTAACGAAGCTCAAAAAAGAAATAAGGCGCTCGTTGTTGTAACTCATGACTTAAGTCTTGCCTCGCAGTGCCAGAAAACGTATGCTCTCCAAGACGGAGTACTATCATGAAAATCTTAATTTTAGGAACAGGTTATGTAGGGCTTGTCACCGGTGTCTGTTTTGCTGAAATGGGCCACACTGTCATTTGTTTGGACATCGATGAAAAAAAGATTCAAAATCTTAAAAAAGGAATCATTCCCATCTATGAACCCGGACTTGAAGAACTGATCCGTAAAAATGAAAAAGCAGGACGCCTTTCTTTCACAACCGATCTCGCTCTTGGAATGAAAGAATGCACCGTCTGCATCATTGCCGTTCCCACACCATCTAGTAGCGACGGTTCCTGTGACCTCTCTTATGTGATAGCCGCTGCCAAATCGATCGCTCTCCATTTAACTGATTATCGCGTTATTGTTACCAAGTCAACCGTTCCTGTCGGTACCTCAAAAAAAATCCGTGAAACAATTCAGGCCCATTTAAAGTCTCCCATTCCCTTTGACGTTGTCTCTAACCCGGAATTTCTAAAGGAAGGAGCTGCTATCTCCGACTGCATGAAACCCGACCGGATCATTTTAGGCGTTGAAAGCGAAAAAGCCGCACAGATCATGAAAGAGATTTATCAAGCTTTCACTTTAAATCATGATCGAATCTTCATCATGGACCCAGCGTCTGCCGAAATGACCAAATATGTTGCCAATGCTATGCTTGCCACACGCATTTCCTTTATGAATGAAATAGCCGGCCTCTGCGAAAAGCTAGGCGCTAACATCCACGCAGTCAGACAAGGAATCGGTTCGGACCACCGCATCGGCTACCACTTTTTATATGCGGGCGTAGGTTATGGCGGATCGTGCTTCCCCAAAGACATCCGGGCTTTAGAAGCCATGGCACGCCAGGCAGATTATGAAACCCCTATCTTAAACGCTGTTGATTCCGTCAATGAAAAGCAAAAGAAAGTGCTCGTCAAAAAAATAAAATCGCACTTTGGAAAGCTTCAAGAAAAAACCATTGCGATATGGGGACTCTCTTTTAAACCCGACACTGATGATCTGCGCGAAGCTCCAGCCCTTAAACTCATTGAAGAGCTCTTAGCAGAAGGCGCTCATCTTAGGCTCTATGATCCCGTCTCTATGGAAAAAGCTCAAGAAAAGCTGCACCATCCCCAAATCACCTGGTGCAAAGATGAATACGATGCGGCACGAGGCGCCGATGCCATCGCCCTTGTTACCGAGTGGAAACAATTTAGATTTGTTAATTTTGAAACGATTTTAGACCAAATGGCAGGCAGAGCATTCTTTGATGGACGAAACCAGTATCGAAAAGACGAAATGAAATTAAAAGGCTTTCATTACTTTGGCATTGGTATCCCCCATGATGATTGAAACATTTGAGTTTCTCTTAGATGAACTCCTCCACCCCAGTAGATTTCCTGCCGGCCCTCTCATAGATGCGGCCCGCTATGCTGTTTTAGGCGGAGGAAAAAGATTAAGACCACAGCTTCTCATGGCTGTTAGCACCCTTCATGACAAACCCCTTGAGCCTTCTGTTGCCCCCGCTTGCGTCATTGAAATGATTCATGTCTACTCCCTCATCCACGACGATCTTCCCTGCATGGATGACGATGATTTCCGCAGAGGAAAGCCTTCTCTCCATAAAGTCTATACCGAAGCGCAAGCGCTTTTAACCGGAAATTTCTTACTCACCTACGCTTTTGAGACTCTCTGCACCGCACCTCACCTCACACCTACGCAACGGCTTCAGCTTATGCAAACGATTTCCCACCGAGTAGGCGCCTGGGGCATGATCGGCGGCCAAGAACTTGATCTCCGCTTCCAGACCGAATCAATGACTGAAGAAAGCCTTAAAAACCTACACAGACGCAAAACAGGCGCACTCATCCAAGCCTGCGTCGAATGCGGCATCATCATCAGCGAAAGTCCCGACGCCACCCAACTTAAAAAGCTCGGAGTTCTCTTAGGCGACCTCTATCAACTCCTCGATGATCTCCAAGACCCTCAAGACCTTATTGAAGGCCGCCCTACCGCTCTTGCCCTCTGGGGCAGCGAGAAAACAAGAAAGATCGCAGAAAATCTCTATGATCAAGCCCGCTTCCTATGCAGCCCCTGGCAAGAATCAGAGCTTTTTGAACTTCTTTCATACTGGAACCCAAGTCATTTAGTCTAAGCAGATTGAATCTGAAATGATTTATAGAACCTTGTTCTATAAATCATTTTTTGGCATAATTATGATTAATAGAAATAAGGGTTTATTCATCATGCCGTGGAATTGGCAGCTGCCTAATTGGCCAAAGTTTACTTATCATTCTGATCAAATTGCTCAGACGGAGAAGCAATTTCTTCTCGGTATTGGAAGCGCTTTTGCTTATATGAAAACCATCGACAAACAAGAACACAGACAGTTTGTTGTAGAGATGCTGAGTACAGAAGGATTAGAGAGCTCTAAAATTGAGGGAGAAATCTTAGATAGAGAAAGCTTGCAATCTTCAATTAAACAACATTTTGGCCTGCAAGTATCTTTACGACAAAAAGATGAAAAAGAATCGAATATGGCGGCTCTTCTTTGTAATGTTTACGAATCTTTCGATGAGCCGCTGACGCATGAGATGTTATGTAAATGGCATGCTATGCTTTTTAAAGGCTCCACTGATCTAGCCGATATTGGAAGATATAGAACTCATACAGAGCCCATGCAAATTGTTTCCCAATCAAGCAGAGCAGCCGTAGTCTTCTTTGAAGCACCGCCCTCAACCGAAGTTATTGCTGAAATGACTGTTTTCATTGAATGGTTTAATTCTTGCGATGGCTCTGAATCGATTTTATGTCGCGCTGCGATTGCCCATCTCTATTTTGAGAGCATCCATCCTTTTGAAGATGGAAATGGGAGGATAGGCCGCATTTTGGTAGAAAAAATCCTTTCACAAGGCGTCGGTCACCCGACTTTGATTGCTGTCTCCAAAACCTTAGAAAATAATAAGAAAAAATATTACTCAGCTCTTGAAAAATGCAATCGAACACTCGAAGTACACGCCTGGGTCGGTTTTTTTAGTTCCATGGTCTTAGAAGCACAAAAAGAATCGATCAATCTACTCTATTTTTTAATCCAAAAATCCAAAATATTAAATGCATATTCAGACCAAATCAATCCCAGACAACTGAAAGCTTTGCTACGGATTTTTGCTGAGGGACCCAAAGGCTTTGACGGAGGCCTTAGCGCTGAAAATTACATTTCCATCACAAAAGCCTCAAGACCGACAGCCACCCGCGATTTAACAGATCTCGTAGAAAAAGGCATATTAGTAAAAACTGGAGAATTACGTCATACACGCTACCAGCTAAATCTGCCCACTAGAAAATGACTGTCTTCTTGCGCTTAAAGCATCAAAGATCATATCTTTAAAAGTTATGGAGAAAGCTAAGCGTGTTTTTGATATTATCTTTAGTTTCTTCGCACTTTTATTTTTCTTACCTTTTGGGATTGTCATCGGACTGCTGATTAAGCTGTCATCGCGAGGGCCTATTTTCTATAAGTGCCGGCGCGTCGGCTTGCATGGGGTGGAAATCAAGTGCTGGAAGTTTAGGTCCATGTGTATGGACGCAGAGGAAAAGCTTCAAAAACTTTTAGCTGAAAACCCTAAGCTCAAAGAAGAATGGGACGCCTATTATAAGCTTAAAGATGATCCACGAATCTATTCCATCGGAAAATTCTTAAGAAAAACTTCTTTGGATGAGCTGCCCCAATTTTGGAATGTTTTAAAGGGTGACCTAAGCGTTGTCGGTCCCCGTCCAGTCACTGAAGAAGAAGTGCAAAAATATTTCCGTGATAAAGCACAAAAAATTCTTTCGGTAAAACCCGGCCTTACAGGAATATGGCAAACATCAGGCCGCAACCTTCTTACCTTTGATGAAAGAATTCAGCTGGAAGAAGAATATATCGATCGACGCTCGTTCATTTTAGATTTACAAATCATTTGTAAAACGGTTCTCCATGTATTTTTTGCTAAAGGTGCTTTCTGATGAATGTACTTGTCGTTGGAGGCGCAGGTTACATCGGCAGTCATACCTGTAAAGCTCTTAGGCAAAAAGGTTACGTTCCAATCGTTTATGATAATTTGCAAAATGGTCATAAATGGGCGGCAGGCTCTAACCCTCTTGTTGTGGGCGATTTGCTCGATCCTGAATTATTGGATCAAACCTTTAAAACGTATAAACCATTAGCGGTGCTTCACTTTGCCTCATCTATTGACTGCAGAGCCTCAATGAATCAGCCTGCACTCTATTACCGAAACAATGTCGTAGGATCGCTTAACCTTCTAGATGCGATGCAAAAAAATGGGGTTTTAAAGCTTGTCTTTTCAAGCACAGCTGCCGTCTACGGTTTTCCTGAATCAGAAAAGATAACAGAATCCCATCCTTGCAAACCTGTCAACGTCTATGGAAACACGAAGTGGATGGTCGAACAGATAATCCATGATTTTGAAAAGGCCTACGGCCTAGCTGGTGTGATTCTGAGATATTTTAACGCAGCAGGAGCAGATCGTGACGGAGAGCTAGGAGAGGCCCATCATCCCGAGACCCATTTCATCCCGCTCGCCATTCAAACAGCGCTTGAAAAACAAACCCATTTAAATGTCTTTGGTGATGGAAGCGCTATCCGAGACTACATCCATGTATCAGACCTTGCAAACGCCCATGTAAAGGCTTTAGAATGGCTTTTAAACGGCAAAGGACCGATGACCCTTAATTTGGGAACCGGCAAGGGCTACTCTCTAAATGAGGTGCTAGAAATGGTTGAAAAAGTTGCACAAAAACCCATTAAACGAGTCCTGCAGCCTAAAAATCCCAATGAACCCTTCAAATTGATTGCGGACCCAACAGAGGCTCAAAAGGCTCTTGACTGGACGCCTGCTTTAAGCGACCTTGAAACGATCGTATCTACTGCTTACAATTGGCATAAAAGGCAAGGTTCATGAGATCGGTTCCTCTCTTATTTTTCTTTGGATTAGCGCTCACTTTTGCACTCTTTGGTTCCCTCTTATTCCCTTTTTTTCCTCTAAATGCTTTTGCCCCTTTTCTTGCGATTGTTTTTTATGTTGCTCCGTTTTCAAAAGCGCTATGGATCAGCTGCGGCTGCGGCCTTATTTTAGACCTTCTATCTTCTGAGTTTCATTTTGGGGTTCATGCATTGACATGGATTGCAACAACAGCACTGCTCTTCCATCAGAAAAGACACTTCTTCGAGGAAAAACCGGTCGCTTTTTCAATTTTTACAGCGGTTATCTCGTCCGTGTCTACGATCTTTCAACTGATCTTCATTCCACTTTTTGATCGCGGCATCGCCTTTTCGACGCTTTCGCTTCTTACAGACGTGATTGCGCTTCCGATTTTAGACGGTGTTTATGGTTTTTTGTGGTTTACATGTCCGATGAGGTTGTATATTTACATAAAGAAAATGGGATGGAAAGCCCTCTTCAAAAAACCTGAGACCCATGAGCAATAATTCAGAACTTCTCACAGTTGCAATAGAGGCCGCGCTTCTGGCAGGCGCTCTTTTGAGACAGGGATTTGGCACTTCTTTTGAAATCTCTTTTAAAGAAGGCGATCACAATCTTGTCACAACCTATGACCGCTTGGCAGAGAAAGCTATATCTGAGACGATTTCTAGAAGATTTCCAACGCATGGTTTTTTAGGTGAAGAAGCAGGACATAATAAATCAGGAACTATTATCTGGATCGTAGATCCTTTAGATGGAACCGTCAACTTTGCACATAATATTCCAGCCTTTAGCGTCAGCATTGCAGCCGTCATCGATAATAAAGTTGTAGTAGGGGTTATTTACCAACCAATCACACAAGAGCTTTTCTGGGCGGAAGCGGGAAAAGGCGCCTATCTCAATGGCAAACCGCTTAAGGTATCATCTCAAAAAAATCTCAATAAAGCCTATTTGGCCACAGGCTTTCCCTACAATGTCAGCGAAAACCCTCTCAATTGTATTGAGACCTTTGATAAACTCACCCGCAAAGGAATCCCTATCCGCCGCTTCGGATCTGCCGCGATCGATTTATCGTATGTTGCTGCAGGCCGTTTTGATGGCTACTGGGAAGTCACCTTGCAACCTTGGGATGTTGCCGCCGGCCTTTTAATTGTTGAGGAAGCCGGCGGACGCATTACGCGCTATGACGGCTCTCCTTGCAACCCCTTTGAACAAGGAACCGTGCTTGCGTCCAATAAACATCTCCATTCTCAGCTTTTGGAGGCGTTATGAAACTTATCGAAGGAAGATCTGTTGCAGGTCATATGATGAAAGAGCTGAGAAAACAAGTAGGAACCCTCACGCGCCCTCCTGGCCTTTCATTCATTTTGATCGGAGAGCATGCCGCTTCTCACTCCTATGTTCGGATGAAGAAAAAACGGTGTGCAGAGATCGGCATTATCTCAACCGTGCACGAGCTCCCAGAAACCACTTCAGAAAGCCATCTTCTCAAACTCATCCATAGCTTAAATCAAGATCCCCACATCGATGGCATATTAGTGCAGCAGCCATTGCCCCCTCATCTTAATACTGCCAAAGTTGTGGAATCCGTTGATCCTTCAAAAGATGTTGATGGTTTTCATCCGCTGAATTTAGGCAAGCTTTTAGCAGGAGATCCGACAGGATTTATTCCCTGCACTCCCTTGGGAATTCAAAAGCTGCTTGAAAGCTATGAGATTCCCACGGATGGAAAACATGTTGTGATTTTAGGAAGAAGCTCTATCGTTGGGAAACCGCTTGCCGCCCTTCTTGTTCAAAAAAATCCCCACGCCAATGCAACCGTCACCCTTGCTCATACCGGAACAAAACATCTTGCCGAGCTTGCCCGCACAGCCGATATTTTAGTTGCCGCGATGGGAAAGCCCCTCTTTGTGAAAAAGGCGATGGTTAAACCAGGCGCTGTCGTCGTTGATGTCGGCATCAACCGACTAGGGCACCAGATTGTAGGCGATGTTGATGCTAAAGACATCGAAGGCATCCCTTCCTACCTCACTCCTGTCCCAGGAGGCGTTGGACCGATGACGATTGCCATGCTGCTATCCAATACACTTCTTTCTATAACTCGAAAGATTTCTTGACAGAGTAGACTCTGATTTCTAAAGTGGGTTCATGGTCCATTCTAGACTTGGGTATCAGGCTTTTTTAGGAATTGTTTTAGGAATAGTGGCAGGGCTTTTTTTCGGCCCTTATTGCAATAACCTAAAACCAATTGGCGATCTTTTTATCGTCCTTCTACAATTCATCGTTATTCCTTACATCCCGACGCTTCTCATACATGGGGTTGGATCTTTGACACCCGAGCTTGCCAAAAAACTCTTTAAAAACAGCTGGCCGTTTCTGATTCTTTTGTGGGTGCTCGTTGTTGGAGTCTGCTACATCGTAAAAGTACTGATTCCAGTTCCTCTTCCGAGCCCAGCTCCTGCCTATTCCATTGAAAGAACGGCTATTGTACCTGAAAGTTACGGTTTATTAGCTCCGGGCAATGCTCTCTTTGATGTCTTTAATAATATCGTCCCTGGGATTGTTCTCTTCAGCGTCCTCTTTGGACTTGCGGTCATGCATCTCAAAGATAAAGAGCCTCTATTAAGCCTTTTGGATAGACTTAACACCACCTTTGACCGCATCCTAAAATGGGTCGCACATATTGCCCCTATCGGCATTTTTGCACATATTGCGCATGTCATGGGAACGATTAATTTCACAGATTTAGGAAAGCTGCAGCTTTACATTTTCATAGTCATTGGAACGACTCTCTTTTTAAGCCTGTGGATGATCCCTGTGCTGACTTCATGCTTAACCTCCATCCCTCTCAAAGAGCTCTACCGAGAGTTTCGCATTGTCTCGTTCCTCCCCTTTGCAACAGGTATTGCGACACTGATCCTTCCCTACATCAATAACTCCATGCGCAGGCTTGCCGAACGAAAAAATCTGCTTCTCGGCACATTTCGAAGCACATCGCAAACAATCATTCCCATCGGATTCGGATTTGCGCAAGCAGGAAATATCATTCCTATCCTCTTTATCTTCTTTTTATCTTTCTACTACCGCCATCCCTTTTCTGACCTGCAATCCCTTCTGATTCCTTTTCTGATGACTCTATTTTCAGTCGGCGCACCTCAATTCTCTTTTCTTGCGCTTCCCTTTCTGCTCAATATTTTTCATTTGCCCATTGATGGGTTTAGCATTTATGCCGAGGCCTCATCTATTACGCTCAACTTCCAGGTTCTTTTAAGCGCGACATCCATGCTTTCCTTCATGTATCTAGTAACACTCAAGTATTATGGGCTTTTAGAAGTTCATTGGAAGCGGCTTTTCTACCACTCTGGAATCATGATTGGCACTTTAGCCCTCTTCATTTTCATTGGAAAAAATTATGTCCATACCACCGACAACTATAACAACCTGTATTACAATCTTTCCATGCAAGGTGCGTTAGAAACCCTTCCCAAAGTCACAGTCTTAAAAGAACGGATTCCTCCTCCACCTAGCCACTCCCAGGAAACGCTCGCTCGCATCCTGGAGCTGAAACTTATCCGTGTAGGCTACGACCCCAGAATTATTCCTTTTTGCTACCATAACCTTAAGGATGAAGTCGTCGGCTACGATATCGCCTACGCATATGAACTTGCCAAAGACTTAAATGTTGATCTTGAGCTGGTCCCTATCGACTATCAAAACATGATTTCTGATTTAAATACTGGTTACTTAGACGTGGTCATGTCCGCAATTATCATGAATGAGCCCAGAATTTTAGAGCTCCAATTTTCCACCCCCTATATCGAAGAAGAAAATGTCCTGGTCGTGCTGAATTCAAAAAAACACCTCTTCCGCAGCATCAATTCAGTTGCAGCCAATCCCGCATTAAAAATCGGCGGAATGGGCGGATATCAAGCCATCGTCTCAAATTATTTTCCCAATAATGTTTATCCGGTAACAACTTATGACGATCTGCTTGAAGGCAAGGTTGACGCGATGCTAGGGTCTGATCTGCCTGTTTATATTTGGTGCCTTGCCCATCCGGAATATACAACCATCTCTTTCAATTACACCCTGGGAAAAAACTATTTTGCCTACCCCTGCGGCATCCAAGGCGATCAGTTCCTGCGTTTCCTCAATGAATGGCTTGACCTAAAACAGCAGCAGGGATTTGAGCTCAAACAGCGTCAATATTGGTTTTTAGGCAGGATTAAACCCCCTGTAAATGAAAGGTGGAGCATAATCCGCAATGTGCTTCATTGGGTTAAATGATCATAAAGAGTATACTAGCCCTAGATGATAAATAATAATTCACAATACGCCTCATTTAAACAAGTAATCTTAGAATACCTCCAAGGAAAAAAGTACGAACCTCTCGGGGAGAAAAGCCTCTTTTCAAAGCTTAAAATACCCCCTAAATTCCAGGATCTTTGCAAACAGATTCTAAAAGATCTCATAGACGAAAAAATTATCGTTTTTAAACGCAAGCAATACCACCTGAATAAACCTGCCAAAGAGGTTCTGGTAGGCGTCATCAGATTGCATACTAAGGGTTTCGGTTTTGTTCAGCTTCAGCAACCTGCCCCCTATTCCGAAGATATTTTTATTCCAAAACATTTAACAGAAAATGCCGTTGACGGCGATAAAGTTGAAGTTGAAGTCGACCCTGACTCCAATTGGAGCAAAGGACCCGAAGGGAAAATCGTCGGCATCTTAGAGCGCGCAAGAACCCATATAGGCGCAACCATTCACCATTTTGAAACTCCAGAAAGAGTCTATGCCTATTCCCCTCTCATGGGCACCTCAAAAATGATCGCCGTAGTCCCACGCAAGAAAACCCTCGTCGGAGACCGTGTGATTTTGAAAATAATCAGCTGGGGTGATGAAAACAGTCCGCCTCATGCAGAAATCGCCCACTATCTAGGCTCTATCAACGACCCGTCAGTCGATGTCACATCAGCTATCGAAGAGTTCGACCTCCATAACGTCTTCTCACCAGACGCCATGAATGAAGCGCTGAAATGGGGCACCGAAATTTCAAAGACGGATCTTAAGAAACGGACCGATTTAACAACGCTGACAACCATCACTATCGATCCCGAAACAGCCAAAGACTTTGACGACGCCCTTTCCCTTTCCATCGATAGCAAAGGAAATTTTCACCTTGGCGTTCATATCGCCGACGTCGCTCACTACGTCCCCAGGGAAACCTCTTTAGATCAAGAAGCGCGCGAACGAGGCAACTCCACCTACTTTCCAGGACGCGTTCTCCCTATGCTTCCACATGAGCTTTCCGATCAACTTTGCAGCTTGAACCCAGACGTCATCCGCCTCACCGTCTCCGTGCTCATGGATTTTGACCCAAAAGGAAATCTACTCAAAACAGAGATCGTTCGAAGCGCCATCAAAAGCGCCAAACGGTTTTCCTACGAAGAAGCCAAGGAAGTACTCGACGGACAGAAAGAAAGCCCGCATAAAGAGCTTTTAGAGCGCATGGTAAAATTGTGCCTGCTCCTCAAAGAAAAAAGATATGAGCGGGGCAGCATTGACTTCTCCATCTCTGAGCTCGTTATTGTCGTCGACGA
>JAGOLG010000024.1 GCA_017994195.1 Rhabdochlamydiaceae bacterium | reverse complement strand
GATGGGTCCAGGTATTATGGCGATCATCCACGCTGCCGTGGGCCAAGATCGCGTGTTTAGGAACAGGGTACCAGGCTGAAGATGCGAGGTATTGCAGAAAGTAGGGGAGGGGCTGCTCAAGCTCGATTTGGAGTGTATGGGCATCTAGAGCATGGATACCCACTGTGTTAAAGTCTTGGATTTCACCATTGTGATAGGCTTTAGCGTTTTTTAGGGGATGAAAAAAAGAACTGAGGCCCGATGCTAGGCGAGGGCTCAGAATCCTTTGGGCAGAAAATACAAAGTCTTCTGCTGTAAGGGGGGTGCCGTCGCTCCATTGGGCCTCGGGCCTAAGATGGAGGGTATAGACTGTGCCATCTTGCGTTCGGATTTCTGCATGGTAGGTCAAAAGACCCCCTTTCTCACGGTACTGTTCATTTAAGACTGAAAAAACTTCCATACCGCTTCGATCTTCTAAGGGGTAAATAATTTCTTCTTCCGTGTGGTTCTTGTAGATCACATGAAAGATCAGACGGGGTTTATCTGCTAACATTTCAGGCGGGATAGCCCACTGCATAACGATTTTTTGACCAAAAGGTGGATCAACTTGTCTAGGATCAGGCGTCCCAACATGCGTACTGGCTAAATACTCTACATCGACAGGAACTTGCCTTAGAGATAAATAATATTTTTCACATCCTGCTAAAGAAAATAGGCAGAAAAGCAGAGTAAAGATACACTTCTTTGACATGTCAGCGTCCGTTGTTTGTATATTGATTTTAGACGACAAGGCCCTTCTTATCCAGCGCCGAGATATCCCTGTCTGGGTTCTCCCTGGCGGAGGGATCGATCCTGGTGAATCTCCTGAAGAAGCTGCATGCCGAGAAATGGAGGAAGAAACAGGCCTAAAAGTTGAAATCATCCGCAAAATCGCTGAGTATACCCCGATCAATAAATTAGCCCGCTTCACACACTTTTATGAAGTCAAAAAAATCGAAGGCAAGCTAACGACTGGCAGCGAAACGTTTGATCTCAAATTTTTTCACCGCTTCCAGCTTCCAAAACATTTCCCTGATTTTCAAAAAGAATGGATCGAAGATGCCTTTCAAAGAGCGCCGCATGTTCTCCACAAGAAGCTCACTTATGTGACTTACTTCAAACTTTTCACAACTTTTCTAAAGCATCCCACTCTTGTGCTGCGCTTCTTACTGACGAAGCTGGGGATCCATTTCAATCGTGAAGGATAAAAGATAGATTTTGCGAGTCTAAACCATTTTAGATGGGTCGACGATTTTGTCGAATTCTTTTTCTGAGAGTAGCTTGAGTTTTAAAGCGGCTTCTTTGAGGGAGATATTTTCTCGATGCGCTTTTTGAACGATTTTGGCTGTTTTATCATAGCCAATCACTGGAGTAAGCGCTGTGGCCAGCATGAGGGAGTTGTCAAGGAGCTCTTTGATGCGCATTTTATTGGCTTTGATGCCGACGAGACACTTATCATGGAAGTTCTTTGCTACATCAGAAAGCAGGCGGATCGATTGAAGAAGGTTGTAAATGATAACGGGTTTGAAAACATTCAGCTCAAAATTACCCATTGAGCCTGCGATTCCAATGGTTGTATCATTGCCCATGACCTGGACTGCCACCATGGTCATTGATTCACTTTGAGTGGGGTTCACTTTGCCGGGCATGATCGATGAGCCAGGCTCATTTTCAGGCAAGGTAAGTTCGCCAAGGCCGGCTCTAGGGCCGGACGCTAGCCAACGAATATCATTGGCAATCTTCATAAATGAGCAGGCAATGGTGCGTAGAGCTCCGCTTAATGAAACAAGGGCGTCATTCGAAGATAGCGCTTCAAATTTATTGGGAGCTGTCTCAAAGGAGTCCCCTGTGAGCTCTGCGATTTTGGCAGCGACTTTTTTGTCGTAGCCTTTAGGAGCGTTGAGGCCGGTTCCTACAGCGGTACCTCCTATGGCAAGTTTTAAGACAGGTATGAGCGCTGCCTGAAGGGTTTCGATCCCGTTTTGAATTTGAGCAGCATAACCGGAAAACTCCTGTCCCAGTGTAAGGGGCGTTGCATCCATGAGATGCGTACGGCCCACTTTAACGATCGATTCAAATTCTTTGGCTTTTTTTTGAAAACCTTTGAGGAGCAATTTTAAATGAGGAATCAAGCTGGCATGAACTGCTTGCACGGTCGCAATATGCATTGCTGTTGGAAAAACGTCGTTGGATGATTGCGACATGTTCACATCGTCATTGGGATGGATTGGTTTTTTTGAACCCATCACACCCTTGGCTATTTCAATAGCTCTATTGGAGATGACTTCATTGACGTTCATGTTTGTTTGCGTGCCAGAACCTGTCTGCCAGATGACGAGATCAAAATGATCATCAAGCTGACCCTTTAGAAGTTCATCGCATACTTTTACGATGAGATCTTTTTTTTCTTTAGGTAGCAGTTTTAGGTCGCAGTTGACAAGCGCTGCCGCTTTTTTCACAAGGCCTAGCGCATGGATGAGTTCAATGGGCATCTTTTCTGTGCCGATGGGGAAATTTTCGATCGAGCGCTGTGTCTGTGCTCCCCAGTATTTATCTGAGGGAACTTCGACCACTCCTAAGCTATCGGTCTCTTTTCGTTTTTGAGCCATAGGCTCTTTATACTAAAAGCCAGCAAGGATCGCAAGCAAACCATCGACTGATACACCGGTTGAATTTAGACATAAATTACAAATTGCTTATTATCAGTATTTTATATATTAACATACGAAAACAACCGGTTGTTTTCTTGCATTCATTAGAAAATCACAAGAATCTCTAAGCCATGAAAAGCCCACATTCTAGAAAACCTGTTTTGCTTCTTTTAAGATTCTTTGTTTAAGAGCTGGGTGTAGAGCATTTATTGTAACCAAATCTACTTCACAACCAAGAAGCTTTTCTAAATAGTGCTTAACATCTACGAATGCAAATAATCCCTTTTTCGAATCAAAATCGACTAACACATCTAGATCGCTCTTAGCTGATCCTTCATTTCTTGCTACAGATCCAAAAACAGCAAGCGTCCTAACACCTAGCCGGCAAAGATCTTTTTTATGCTTATTTAGAATTTTCTCAGCCTGATGAAACAACATTTTTAAACTTTCTTCCAGTTTCTACATTTTCTTCAAAATTTTTTACGCCCGCGACTATTTGAATCTTTTAGGGTTTACAGGAACATGATATTTTTTAGCCGCCTGAGCGAGCTTTTTGTCTAAAGTCATAAGAGGTATTTTCTCTCGAATAGCCAGTTCTAAATAGGCTGCATCATAGATTGTAAGTTCAGCTTTATTAGCTATTAAAAAAATGCTGCGCATTGCTTTTGCAGAGGTCGATGAATCAACTGTTATAGGCAAAGCCGAAAGTGCATCGATAAAACTCGCAGATTGCACTTCTGTTATTCTTCCTCTTTTCTTTGATAAAAGCAGAACATTAGCGACCTCGAGAGGCCATATAGTTGGAACTATTGCTGTTATATTTTTAAAGTTTTCCAATATGGAGTCCGTGTAGGCAGTGCTTTCGTCTTCAAAGCACCAAGTCATCGTGATTGAACAATCTAGAACAAATCCATAGGTTTTTTTTGCCATAGACTATTTTCTTCCTTCTTCGATGAGTTTTCTAACTGATAATTTCTTTCCAAGCGTAATTCCTTTCTTCAGAGTTTTTAAAGCACGTATGGCTTCTGTTACGGGATCGATTTCTTCCTCTTCTTCAGTAAAAGGTATAATCATAGCAACCTGAACCCCATGTTTTGTAATGACAAATTTTTCGCCATTCATGACATCACCTAGTAATTCAGAAAAGTGTGTTTTAGCTTCAAAAGCTCCAAATTGTTTCATATGTCTCCTTTAAAAAGTATTTTTGATCTCAACATTTCAACTAGTTTATATACCCATACTAGTCTAAATTATGACTCATGTCAAGTACTTGCTCAACTTACGGTTGAGCACAGCGAATCTTCGTGTTATAATTAAGAGTTCAGAGGAACGTTTCGGACATCACAAGCGATTGTTCAACGATGGTATATGGGAGCTCAAATTTAATGACGGACGGCGTATTTATTACGCTCTCGTCATGGAGCAATACAAAGTTATTCTTTTATTGGGAGGCAACAAAAATGGTCAAGACAAAGATATCAAGAAAGCATCAGCGCTCTATGGGACGATCCTCAAGGTTAAATCTCGATAAGATAAAGGGGCTGTCTCGCGTGCGCCCGCTTAAACAGTTGGTTGATTTACAGCAGACTGCTCTTGCAATGTTGGAGTGTTTGCAGAACAATGACCCTGATGGTGCCATGGAAATGATTTCCATTTATTTAGAGGCATTGAATAAGGCGAAGCTTCATAAGGAGTCTAATTTGCCAAAATCGACTTTGTACTCCGCCTTAAAACACAGGAATCCAACGATTAAAACTCTCGCTAAGATCATGTATAGTTCAACACACTAAGCCTCTCTTAAATCAACAGCAAGGCGAAGACGAAGGCAAAGAGGGAAAATGATTCGACGATCCCGATCGCTGCAAAGCACTTGCCGATGATGGCGGGTTGTTTGGCAGAAGCTTGGATGCCGGAAGCTGCGCACTTGCCGATGAAGACAGAAGAAAAGAGAAGGGCAAGGCCGACGGAGGTGCCGATACCGATGGCAGAAAGCGGTGAGAGTGTACCTGCTTGGATGCTGTTTTTCATCATGATCATGAGAATGAATCCAAAGATTGATTGGGTCGCTGCAATCGCAGACATTCCGATGAATTTTCCATGGTTTTCTTCGACACGGCTCATGACGGCGTGAGAGGCCATTCCACCGATGCCGCAGCCGATCGAGCTTCCGATACAGCCAAGGCCGAGAACAATTGCAGGTCCTATCATTGAGTAGTCCATAGTTTTATCCTTTCAGTTTGATTTTATGTAGGGGTTTAAACAGTCTTCCGCCGCCATCAAAACAGTAATGATACCATTCGATGAAATTTAGACGAAGGCCGTGGATGAATCCGCCGCCAAGGGCTAGCATCATGTTGACGCTATGGCCGGCTAGAATCACGATAAATCCTAAAAGTAGGTTGAGGTCCGATCCTTCTTGGTTGAAGGTGCTGGCCATAATAGCGCCGGCAAGACTTAAAGCATAGAGACGCAAATAAGAAAGCACATCGGCAATGACTTGAACAAGGTGAGCGATTTCTCCGAGTCCTTTGAGTCTATGTTGAATAAATCCGAGAATCACTGCAAATCCCACTCCGATATAGAGAAATTGAAGACCGAGGGCAGATGATACCGGCTTTGAGATCCAGCCCATGAATTCAGGAATCGTGGTTGCATGTAAAATAGAGGGGAAGAAGAAATAGCCGCCGATTAAAAAGAAAATCCAGCCTAAGCCTGCGATATTTCGGCGTAAGAATCGAAGGAAGCCGAGGCTGATATGAACGATACCTACAAAGAGTATAAACTCTAGCATGATGTTACTGAAAAACTCATCAACGATGGGATAGGTCATGACCTTCTTTTTCTTTTCAGTGGCGATCTCTAGCATCTCTTTGCCGGAGCTTGCTTTTGAGATATTAGGGAATCGTTTGAGCCAAAATTGATATACATCGTCTTGATTTTTCAGATGGTACTCAGCCTTCTGTTCAATGAGATAATGGGTGGGCGAGATTTGGGAGAGCGCATTGGAAGGAGCCAGCTTGAGGCCTAGGTAGGAACTGGTCATAACTCCCCAAAAAATGGAGGCAGAGGAGAGTATGATAAAAAGTTTGAGCATTCTTTTTTGGTTTCCGCGCAAATGAGGAAACTTAGCTTTGATATAAAGAGCAATGCCTAAGAAGATAAGTCCGTAGCCCGCATCGCCTACAATGATGGCAAAGAAAAAGGCAAAAAACCATAAAACCCAGCTGGAGGGGTCTTTATCGGTTGTTGCTGGGATGTCATAGATTTTAATCAGATCTTCACCAATGAGGGCGCTTCCTGTATTTTCAAGGAAAGTAGGGGTGCGGTCTTTGGGATCTAAAGCGACTTGTTCGGCATGGATGGTCATGCCATCGATGAGGCCGTAAAGCTGAGGGATCTTATGCTGGGGCACCCAGGCTTCAATGAAAAAGAGCGCATTTTTAAGGGGGTATACAACTTCTTTTTTAGCGGAGTGGAGGTTATAGGTATTGAGTTCTTCAACAAGAGTCTCTTGAAGAAATTCGAGGTAAGCTGCGTTGTCTTTAAGTTCATGCTCAAAACGATAAATCGCATCGATGACAAAGTCTAATCGATTTTGAATCTCCCCTAAAGGCGAGTCGATTCTCATTTCGATCATGCCGGGAGGGTAAAGAGTCTCTGGCGCAATCGAGATGAAATAGTCAAGATCGTATTCAGTTCCAATGTAAATCAGCTCGTCGGGGTATGTTGCTTTTTGACGTCTGGAGGTTTTCATGCAGAAAAACTGCACTTTTCTTTTTCCCGTTCGTTCGATGTCGCTGATGTCGTCCATGGAAAAATCACCGAACGGCGCTACTCGGCTTTTTTCTACTTCTAAAACCCTTCTTTCTTCTTCCAGCTTTTCTAAATCTTCTTTGAGCTCGACAATTCTTTCCGAGAGCTGCATTGCAAGGGTGAGATCTCCCCCGCCTTGATAAGGCTCTTTTCGTGGAAGTTTTTTGAGAATTTTAATTGCCTGGATGAGGTTTTGAACGGTCACTGGTTTTTCGAGAGCTTTTTTCTGTGAGATAGAGATGAATTCTAAAAAGCCTTGTTCTTGAGCTCTGCTAAAAAAATGGCCTAAATCTTCGCGTGTTCCTAAAATAAGGTATTTAACGACATCTTGAATCATGCGCCCACCTCTTCATGCTCTTCGCGCTCTTCTCGCTCAAGTATTTTCTGTTTGGCAACTTTTGCTTGGCAGACGGCAGCTAGCTGCTGATCTCCTAAGAAGATCCTGATTTTACGAATATTTGCAAGAGCCCGCGGAATTAAGATTTTTTCAAAGAGATTGACTCGTATGGAAACTTCTCGGAGCTCTTTTTCAATCGCAGCTTTTTTCTCTTCGGAAATCCGTATTTTTTCACGCAAAACAATGAGTTTTCTAAGACCCTCCATAGCTGCATCGATCCATACGGGGGCATCGAAAAGAAAATGGGAACTCTGCTCAAAAACCACCTGGTCAAAGACTGGAATATCAAGTCCTGCGATATTTTCAGTATGGCGGCGGACCTCTATAATTTTCACTGCTGGAAAAAGATCAAAAGATCCACTACTAGAAAAAAGAGGCGAAAACGCTTTGACAAGGCTTTCTTGATTTTGGTACTCGATAAGAAGCTGCTCGATTTCTTGCTGGGCCAAGTTAACTTCGAGTTGCAAAAGAGTCTTTTTGAGCTGAAGCGTAGGAAGGTACTTCTCCAGTTGACTCAAACGGACTTGTTGCAGACGAAGTTCACTCTTGGTCAGTCTCATGTCTTGGGCCAATATTTATCGATGATAGTCTGTTTAATCCCGACTTCTTGAGACTCAAAACACTCTGCAAGCATTTTCCATCCGTAATCTAGAGCATCTTCAAGAAGGAGGTTGATTTCAAGGTTCATCATCCGCTCTTCGAAAAGCCTTGAGAAATGCAAGATTTTTTCATCCCAGCGCGACAACTTAAATCCCATGGCTTGTCTTTCACGCGCTTTTTTTCCTTCTGCATAGAGCCGGATCTGAGCGTTGGCCAAATCCCCGTGGTCTTCTCGGGTGGCCTTTCCAATCACTTGCTGCTTGAGGCGGGAGAGCGAGCCAAAGGGATCAATCCGACCTCCATGGAGATAAAACTGTCCTTCAGTGATATAGCCTGTATTATCGGGGATCGGATGGGTTACATCGCCCCCCGGCATGGTCGTCACGGAAATGATAGTGATTGATCCGCTCCCTTCGATATCGACGGCTTTTTCATAACGGGATGCTAAATCGGAGTAAAGAGAACCGGGATAGCCGCGGTTGGATGGAATTTGATCCATCGTGATAGCGATCTCTTTGATGGAGTCGGCAAAAGCGGTCATATCAGTAAGCAGTACTAAGACATCTTTATCTTGGACTGCAAATTTCTCTGCACATGCAAGCGCCATATCGGGCACTAGCAGACATTCTACGGCAGGGTCTGTCGCTTGATGGATGAACATCACTGTCTTTTCAAGGGAGCCTGCTCTTTCGGCATTGTCGATGAAGGCTTGATAATCATCGAATCGAAGCCCCATGCCGCCGATAATCACAACATCGGCATCGGTTTGATTTGCAATCCGCATGAGGAGGGCGTTATAAGGTTCTCCTGCGATAGAAAAAATCGGGATCTTTTGTGATTTAACAAGGCAGTTAAAAACATCGATCATGGGGATATTTGTTCGAACGAGCTGGTGCGGGACGATTCTTCGGACGGGATTAAAGGAAGGAGTGTGGATCTCGACATGGTCTCCGGTAATAGGAGGGCCCTGATCGATGGGATCACCTGCTCCGCTAAACCGCCTGCCTAAAAGCGCATCGGAGACAATCGCCTCCATCTGTTTGCCCAAAAATGTTACACGGTCATTCGTGGCAAGTCCCCGTGTGTTTTCAAAAGATTGGAGAGTCACTTTTTCATCTTCTATGCGAAGCACAGATGCATAGATGACCTCTCCATTATGTTTATGAATCCGCGCCATTTCACCGAGGCTGATATTTTGAGCCATGACGGTGAGAAGGTTTCCGCGCATGTCGACAATTCGGTCGTATACTTTTTTCATGAGACTCCCTTCTCGGCAGTTTGAATTTTCTCTCTGATACGGACAATCGCTGCCTCATACCGATCTGATTTAAAAGGCATAAAGTTCATATTTTTGATTTCATTTTGCAGATCTAAAAAGAAAGAGCGCGCAGCATCATGGCCATCAAAATGAAACTTGGAACTAAAAACCTCATTGATCAGATTAAAAAGAGGAACTTGTCTAGATAAGGGACAGTAAGCATCTTCTTTATCGAAGGCGTTCTGCTGTAAATAGGCAAATTCATAGAGCTCTGATTTCAAGTATGTAATCATATCGCCGAGCGTAATTCCTTCTTCGCCGACAACTTCCATTCTCTTGCCGATTTCATCCCCTTCACGCAAAATTTTGGCAGACCGCTTGACGTGATGACCCCAACCCTCGACTTGAGCATCGAGTTCTTGGCTCACATCATCGACATATTTACTCCACGAAATCAGCGGATCGATCGCAGGATAGCGCCTTGCATCTGAGCGCGCTCTTGAAAGACCCCAAAATGCTCCAACAACTGCAAGGGTAGCTTGTGTGACAGGCTCTTCGAAATTCCCTCCGGCAGGAGAAACAGTCCCGCCGATGGTGAGAGATCCTATTTTTCCACTTGTCAATTTTATTACACCCGATCTTTCATAGAACGCTGCAATCCTGGAAGCAAGATAAGCCGGAAACGCCTCTTCTCCTGGGATTTCTTCAAGCCTTCCTGACATCTCTCGCATGGCTTGCGCCCATCTAGATGTTGAATCAGCCAGCATTAAAATATCGAGTCCCATTTGCCTGTAGTACTCGGCAATGGTGGCTCCCATGTAAATAGAGGCTTCGCGGGCAGCTACTGGCATGGAAGATGTGTTGCAAATGATCACTGTGCGATTCATGAGAGGATCGTTTGTGTGGGGATCGATAAGGTGAGGAAAGGTTCGTAGGACTTCGACAACTTCACCGGCTCTTTCACCGCATGCAACGACAATAACGATGTCGACGGCAGAGTATTTAGCTAAGTGGTGCTGCAAAACGGTTTTTCCTGCACCGAAAGGTCCAGGAGAGCAAAAAGTCCCCCCTTTCAAAACAGGGAATTGGGTATCGATGATTCTTTCACCCGTGTCCATCATCCGGGTTGCTTTGATTTTCTCTCCTGCTTGAAGAGGCATTTTTACAGGCCATCTTTGAACCATTGTCCAATGGTATTCATGTCCGCTTGTATCGACAGCTTTTGCAACAGTCGTATCAATTGTAAAACTTCCCGATTTTGCAACCCATGTGAGGGTATATTCGCCGGTATGAGAGAAAGGAACCATGATCTTATGATGAAACCGCCCTTCCATTGTGTATCCGATTTCATCCCCTGCTCTGACGATATCGCCAGGTTTTGCAACGGGATGAAAATCCCAATGACGCGTACGATCCAGTGGCTGGAGATAAACTCCACGCGCTAAAAAGAGGCCAATAGCATCTGCGACTTTTTCAAGAGGGTTTTGGAGTCCATCCAAAATCGATCCCAAGAGCCCGGGCCCGAGTTCTGCTTCTAAAAGGTGGCCGCTAAATTCAACCAGCGTTCCAAGCTTAACACCCCAGGTATCTTCAAAAACCTGAACTTTGGCTTCATGCCCTGCAATCTCAATGACTTCGCCTTTGAGGTTTGCAGAGCCTACTTTCACCATAGCAACTTCGCCTTGGCGAATGCTTCCATCAAATTTCACATGAAGCAGATTTCCAAATGCCTTTACGACTTTTCCGGTTGCGCTATTTTTCATCGTTATTATCCTACGAATGCTTCTAGTATTATTTCACCTTTTTCAGAATCGAGTTCATTCCACTGTTCAACAAGTAAAAGCTGGGCCATATAACTCAAAATCCAATCGATGGAAAAAAGAGGCTCTATGGCGAGCTCATCAATCTGTTTAAATCTCCATTTCGAAATCTCTTTAAATTGCAAAAAAGGATCCGGCCCGCAAGCAAGATATTTTTCTTTTAAAGAGAGAAATTCCGGAGGAGGTTCATAGCTTGCCGCATCTTTTTGCGCGAGTAGGTCCATCACAAACGGATCTTTTAGATCTTCGAACTGGAGCTCTTCTGTAAGATCCCGTCCCAGCTCTTTTGCTTTGATTCCTACAAGCACCAGCCTCCAAGCTCTCTCAAATTCTAAATATCTTTTCAAAAAACCACTTTGCTCTGGGGTCTCCTCACGAAAATAGGCTGCAAGAACTCCCGGGAAAAACCGCAGCTTTTCAGGAACGGACTCAAACTTATCGAGAAAATCAAAAACATATTCAGGAAGGCCATCATGCAAAAGAAGAGCTTGATCGAGTTCTTTTTCACTTAAGTTCCCTCTAGGATCAATGGCATCTTCTAAAAAGAGCGCGCGGATGTTGTTGATATCGATCCATCTTCGGAAGACAATGGTTTTTTGCAAATCTTTTGCTTCGATATTGATTTGAAGCCTTGCAACGAGCTCCTCAAAAGATAAATCAGGTTTTTCTCCTAATTCTAAAGGCGGAAGCGAGGCTGCTAAAAAGTAATAATTGGCCATGAATCTTCCCGCAAAGGTTATCTGTTAAAAATCAAATCCCGAAAATCTTTTCGAATGTAGTTTGCCACAAGTTCATTAAAAGCTGTATCAGACAGATCGATCGTCATATTCTGATTCACAATTTTAACTTGCACTCCGCCGCCAATAGAAGTTAAAAGAACACCCTTCTCTTTAAGCCTGTCTAAAATTTTTGCAGCCAATGCGGTATTGACATCACGAGCAGATACTGCAGACGAAATAGAGGCGCTCAAATTCGCATCCACGCCCTCTTTTTCGATTGCTTGAACAACCACTTCGATCAGCTTTGCGACAATCTTAGGATCTTGAAGCGGCTTTGACAAAAGACTGGATAGCTCAGGATTAAATAACTTTTGCTCAATCTTTTCCTTGAGAGAATCGAGCGTCTGACGGCACGCTTGAGAAAGCGATGCTTGGAATACAACTTTTTGCTGCTGAATTTCTTGATGGGCGGTTTGATGTATCTCTTCTGCTTTCTTGTGCGCCTCGGCAATAATTTGCCGTGCGTTCTCCCTGGCGTCTTCAACGATTTTCTGCGCTTCTATCTGTGCAGGTTCAAGTGTTTCTCTTTTAAGAAGATCACAAATTTTTTTGACTTTATCTTTTCCTGTTTCCAAACCTTTCATGTTTTATCCTAAAATTAAATATACAGGCCCTGTCTTCTATTTTTCCCATGTGACTGATATTTTTCAACTTGAAATCGTTCTGAGCAATTCTTATATTAATTAAATGGCAAAGTACCCACAAGCGCTAGACCAGCTCATTACACTTTTGAAATTACTGCCGGGCGTTGGCACCAAGACAGCAGAGCGGTTTGCTTTCCAGGTGCTCACTTGGCCTGATGAATCCCTCATCCAACTCTCCGAACGCTTAGCAACTCTCAAAGCCCAAGTCCCCCACTGCCCCACATGTTTTTGTCTTTCAGGTGTAGAGGGATGCGAGTTTTGCAGCTCGGCTCAGCGCGACTCCTCGATCATCTGTATTATTGGATCTCCAAAAGATGCTTATGCAATTGAAGAGACCCATGCTTATAAAGGACTCTATCACGTTCTAGGATCTCTTCTTTCCCCCTTGGATGGAAGAACGATTGAGCAGCTCAACCTTTCCCCATTATTAGAGAGGCTTCGCTCCAACCCTATTCGAGAGGTTATCATCGCTCTGGACTCTACGCTAGAAGGCGATGCAACCTCTCTTTATCTTAAAGAAAAGATTGGACAGCTGAATATCCCTGTTTACAGACTCGCGTTCGGACTTCCTATGGGAAGCCCGCTCGAATATGTCGACGGCGGCACTCTTTCCAGAGCTTTTGTAGGGCGGCAAGCATTCTAAAAAATAATCACATTTGCTTAATTCCATTACTTTTTTTATACTGCACTACTTGGTAGGAACGCATGACACATGTAAAGAACTTTTTTGTTTTATCTTCCGTCCTCTTATTGACGTGTACACCATTCCAGCTGCAATCTGCGCCTGAAATCGCTGCGGAAGCAGTCGAGAGCCGCCGAGTAGACCGGATCGACGTTCAAGTGGAAAATCTCCCTCCTCAAGCCTCCTTTGACCCTAAGCCCGTTTTAGAAAAATTAAACACAAAGGTCGGCGATCCTTTTTCTCCTTCTGTCTTTGATGCCGATTTAAAAACTTTGGCCCAGCAGTACGATAGAGTCGAGCCTGAAGTGGAAGTGCGCTCAGGAGAAGTCTTCATCACGCTTAAAGTCTGGCTAAGGCCCACCATTCGATCGATTACCTGGAATGGAAACAGTCATATCAAAGCAAGCACCCTCCGAAAAGAGCTTGGCATTAAAGGAAATAAAACTTTTAACCGCGTCACATTCAATAAGCAATTTAACAAAGTCAAAGAGTATTACGTTAAAAAAGGGTATTTCGAATCGCAGCTCTCGTACGCTGTTCAACCTATTCCAGATACCAACGAAGTCGACATCTCAATTCAAGTCATCGAAGGCCGTGCAGGAATTGTTGACGATATCATCTTTAGCGGATTTACAGGCCGAGAAAAAAGCCGCATTTTAGAGATGATCCACACCAAAAAATACAACTTATTTACAAGTTGGCTGACGGGAAATGGGATTTTGCAAGAAGAGGCCATCGAGCAGGACCGCTTAACCATCTTAAATATGCTTCAAAATGAAGGCTATGGCGATGCGCGCGTCGATCTTCAAATCACTAATGCTGAAAAAGAAGGCCGTGTTTTAATCACCCTCTCTGCAGAGCGTGGACCTCTTTTCCGCTATGGAGAAGTCACTTTCCGAGGAAACACCCTTTTTACCGATCAAGAAATCGAGAATGTTTTCCTTGTCCATCCTGAAGAGCTCTATTCTCCTGAAAAGCTTAGAGCCACTCAAGAAGCCATCAAAGATCTCTATGGACGCAAAGGTTATATCGACACCCACGTCCAATTTGAAGCGATACCTATTGCTGACAAACCCATTTATAACATCAATTTCGAAATTGAAGAGGGAGAGCAATATAAAATTGGCCTCATCCGCATCTTCGGAAATGAACAAACACAAACAAAAGTGATTCTGCGCGAGTCGCTCCTGACTCCAGGCGAAACATTTGATTCTGTTCGCTTAAAAGCGACGCAAGAGCGCCTTCAGAACATGGGATATTTTAAAAACGTCAATGTCTATCCTGTGCGCTCTCAAGACGACCAAATCTTAGGCGACAACTACCGCGATATCTATATCGAAGTCGAAGAAGCGCCCACAGGGCATGCAAGCCTCTTTTTCGGGCTGAGCTCAGGTGATGGAATCTTTGGCGGACTCGATGTCACAGAGACTAACTTCAATTATAAGGGACTTGCCAAACTTCCTAAAGAAGGGCCCTCAGCTCTGCGCGGCGGCGGCGAATATGCCCATGCAAAAGTCACACTAGGATCGAAAGTACGATCCTACGTCATGACATGGATCACCCCTTATTTCCGCGAAACGCTCTGGCGTGTCGGCTTTGAAGGTTTTTTAAGCCAAAGCCAACTTCAAGCTAAAAAATATGAAATTGACTCTCTAGGAGGAAGCTTGTTTGCCTCCTACCCGCTGACGCCTTTCTGGACGCTTGGAACAAAATACCGCGCCAAACATGCTTCCATAGATGTCTTCCATGGAGCTCCAAGAGAAGAGAAAGAGGATAGAAAAGGAACGGGAAATATTTCTGCGCCATCGATCTCTTTGAACTTCGATTCGACCGATCATATTACAAAACCGCATAACGGCTTCCGATCCCTCATGGAAGTGGAATTTGCTGGAGTCGGAGGAAACTTCTCCTTCCTTAAATACGTTTACACCAACAGTTTCTATCAACACCTCTGGAAACGGGGCACGATGAAATATCGTTGGGAAGCCAAGTTTATCCAACCCATTTGGTGGACAAACAGACGTAATGATATTCCGGTCAGCGAACGATTCTTCCTCGGCGGCATCAATTCCGTCCGCGGTATTAAAGACTTTGATTTGGGCGGACACTATCCAAACACTCGTAGCTCCAATGCCAGAGATCCCAAGGGAGGACTTTCTGCTTCCGTTCTCTCTTTAGAGTACAACCATGAAGTTTTCTCGATCCTGGATGCATTCGTTTTCATCGATGCAGGGTCTGTCACCATGCGAAAATTTGAGATTAATCGGTATGTTATGACCTATGGTGGAGGCGTCCGTGTTGAAATCATGAACCGCATGCCCATCACAGTCGGTTTTGGACAGCCTGTCAATCTTCCTAAACATACAAAAAAACAAAAAGTCTTCTTCTCCATGGGGGGACAGTTCTAAATTATTTTAAAGGAGTTTTTATGAAAAAATTATTTACTTTAGCCGCTCTTATTTGTTCATCTATCCAGCTATGCGCTGCAGAGCAAAAAGTGGGTATTGTCAACTTCGCAAGCTGTGTTGTTGAATCCAAACTTGGAAAACAAGAACAAAACGCGTTTGAAACAATGCGCAAACAACTGGTTTCTCTTGTCGAAGATACCGACAAACAACTCCGCGAGATCTCCGATAAGCTCCAAGATAAAGACTATCTTGATGGCCTCTCAAAAGAAGCCGAAGAATCGATGAAAACTAAGTTCGGCCAGCTCAACGAAGAGATGAACCGCTACCAACAACAATACTATCAGTTCATGCATCAGGGTCAAAATAAAATTATGCAGACCGTTGTCGGCGGCATTAACAACGCTGCAGAAAAAATCGCAGCATCAAAAGGATATAACATCATCCTCAACAAAGAAATGTGCTTCTTCTACTCACCAACCCTGGACATCACGAGTGAAGTTGTCAAAGCAATGGATGAAGATTATTCAGTTGAAGAGAAAAAACATTCCGCCGCTGCTCCAAAAGTAGAAGAAATCAAGTAATGCAAAAGACCCTGAAAGAACTTAGCCAGCTTTTAGATTGTACGCTTGTCGGAGATCCACAACATGTGATCACCGGCATCGAAGATCTTGAGTCAGCAGGTTCTTCAGAAGCCTCTTTTCTTTCCAATCCCCGGTATCTGTCGCTGCTTGGCACGACACGCGCCGGGGTGATCTGCATCGACCAGGAATCCCCGCGCACCACTGGCAAAAATTACCTTATCTCTACCTCTCCGACCGCTGCTTTTCAAAAACTCATTGAACTGTTCGGCAAAGATAAACTCCCCGCTTCCGGATTCACAGGCATCCATCCCACAGCCGTGATCCACCCTTCTGCAACGCTCTCCCCTGATGTCACAATAGGCCCGCAGGCTGTCATTGACGCAGGCTGTGTGATAGGAAGCCAAACCATCATTGGACCCCATGTTGTCATCTACGCTGGCGTTACCATCGGAAAATCTTGCCACATCCACTCCCATGTTACAATCCGCGAAGGATGCATAATCGGCAGCCGCGTGGTGATTCAACCAGGAGCTGTGATTGGTTCATGCGGCTTTGGTTATTCAACCGACGCTCAAGGAAAACATCAAAAGCAGCAGCAAATGGGAATCGTTGTCCTAGAAGACGACGTTGAAATTGGATCGAACACCACCATCGATCGAGCCCGTTTTAAAGAAACCCTTATCTCTCGCGGCACAAAAATCGATAACCTTGTTCAGATCGCCCATAACGTCGTGCTCGGCGCCCATAATCTCATTGTCTCTCAAACAGGCATCTCAGGCTCTGTTAGAACAGGAAAATACGTCGTGATGGCAGGGCAAACAGGAACTGTTGGACACATCGATATCGCAGATGGAGCCATGTTTGCCGCTCGAAGCGGTATTAAAAAATCGATCAAAACAGGCGGAAAGTATGGCGGCAATCCCGCGATCCCCTTGGCCGAACATCAACGCGAGCAAGTTTACCTAAAAAACATCCAAAAAATTGCAGCCAAGCTTAGAGAATTAGAAGCCAAGCTTCATGCATTAGAAGTTCCAACCAAGAGTTAAAACAAGAAGATGCAATTGATACATCGAGCCAAATTCTCCTTTGTAGTCAATGAAGGTATAAGGCTTGCAAGGCTTGTTTGATTCAAAAAGAAACGAAAGTTCTATTGCACCCAAGTTCTGAGGTGTTGTAAGTGTCTCAACAGTAAAAGTGTCTGGAGCTCCGACGACAAAAAATCTGCCATTGCCCATATTAAATGGTTTTCTGTTGACATAGCTGATTTTTTCTTCAATGACAAGATGCCAAGTATCGTATGCGATCGTTTGGTAAAACCGAGTTCCAAGCTCGCTGCGTAATAATGAAGAGTAGTGATGTTTCTGACCGAATCTAAAAGGAGATCCCGACTCTTTATAACTGCTTTGCCAGTTGTTTGCCCAGTCAAACATGATAAACGGCTCATAGGTTACATTCTGTGTGCTAGAATTAAAGTCATACCCAATCTCAAAGTGAGGAACTAGCTGCCACCCTTTGGGATGAGATTTATTCTTAAATTCAAAACCCGTCATATGGATTTTACGAACATGGCTAAACTGAAAGAGACCCGCCCATAGCGCTGCATCAAAGAAGAGAGTATCACTACTCCATAATGCATAAGTAAAAAGAAATTCTTGGTTGATATTGCTCCAACCGGCATTTTCTTTCACATGGACATGAGTAAAAGCATATGAAGCTCCTACACCCACACGGCTTCGACTAGAAGTTTTACCATCAAAACCAACAATTAGTGCGCCTGTTGTCGGGTTAAAAGCAGGTGTATCATGCTGCGCTTTTTGATAAGCTAATGAACCCAATGCTGTAGCCCATAGCTCATACTTACAGCTAGCTTCTTGACCAGCTTCTTCCGTTTCGCGCCATCTGCTGCCGTAAGCTAACTCGCCAGCTGATGCATAAAGTTCATCAGGAGCAAAATCATCAGTATTTACAATTTCTCTAGTCCTTGAAAGTCCAATATGGGTTCTTGTGGCTTGTGAATAAGAAGAAAAAGAATTATTTAGCACAAATGCCGCTGCTGATGCCGTCGTAACACCAAACATGTTTCTTGTAGGAGCCAGGCTTTTGAAAGCATCAGGCAGCGTTCCAGCATACGTTGAAGGAGTCAGATAAAAATTTAATTGAGGAGCATTGGCATTCAAGTATTTTGCAAGTATTAAGCTATTGCCGCTGAGCGAGTTTGTTGGGACTTGAGAAAGCGTATTATTGATAGCGCAGCTATTGATGCTGCCGCTTCCAAGAGAGCTCAAATTGAGAGCTACAAGTGTGCCATTTGAATCAACAATTGCAGCCCACGGAAGACTACCGTTTGTGCCTGCAATAACCGCTTGATTGAAAGTATTGATCGAAACACTTGTGATCGATGTCGCTGGTATATCTAAAGATATCGGATCTCCAGAAGGTGGAAGAAGCGCAGCATAGCCTATCAGATTTCCGACGTCTTCACCTCCAATGACCCCAAAACCTGAGCTGTTGATTGCGATATCGTTAATGAATCCATTTTCCGGCAGCGAAGAAGATAAATCCACAACATCTCCAAAGACTACTCTAGCAGCATAGGCATTGTTTAACGCACCAATTCCCCCGATCAGAATTTGCTGAGCATCATTGATTGCAACAGCTAAAATTGTACCTGGCGATGGAAGCGGGGTGATTGGAGTAAAAGAAGATGAACCGATAGTAACAGTTGCAGCAAATGCATCACCGACACCATTTTCCCCTCCCAAAATTCCAAGACCATTCCCACTGAGTGCAACATCATGGATTTCACTATCGCTAGTCGAAGGCAAACCAGCTATTACAGTTACATTAGTAGCACCTGGGATAGCAGTTGCAGCATAGGCTGAGTCTGTAGCAGCTATCCGCCCACCTAGCAGCGCTTGACCTGCGTCATTGATTGCAACAGCATTAATTTCTGAAGCCGCGGCTAGGCTAGTGTTAATGGTTGTCGCAGCACCTGAGCTGCTCACTCTTGCTGCATACCCAAAGCCCGAATTATTCTGACCTCCAATAATGCCTACACCAGAGCCGTTGATTGCAACGCTATTGATGAAACTGGGTGCAGGAGGAAGCGGCCCTATCGGTGTCAATGTTTTTGATGAAGAAACAAGCTGCGCATAGGCAGCACTAGAGCTAGTCCCCCCAATAATGGCTTGGTTGAAATCATTAATAGCGACACTAGAAATCGTACCTGTTGGAAGTGGAGATAAAAAGGTGACCGAAGTTGTATCCATAGGCATAAAAATAGCAGCACTCGCACTGCCGCCGCTACTTCCCCCAATGATTCCATCTGCTTTCAGATGGCTAAATCCTAACAATAATGAAAGGGTAAAATATTTTTTCACAAAGCTTAAATAATTCACAATCACCTCTCATTTTTCTATATGAAGGAGGTTATCATTTATTAAAAGAAACTTGAGAAGAATACCTCCATCAGTTCATAGATCAAATTATGATCCAGTATTACTATAAGAC
>JAGOLG010000104.1 GCA_017994195.1 Rhabdochlamydiaceae bacterium | reverse complement strand
AAACCTCTCTGTACAGATCGAGCACGGGCAATAAGTCCTTGTTTAACATACTCTTTTACTTCTGGTATGTCTGGAATACATTGGAATAGTTGTTCTCCATTTGGGTCACCTATCGTAATATTTTTGACAACCCAATGCTCAAAAATACGAGTCGCTAGCTCTTTTTGTTTCTCCTGCATTTCTGCTTCAGAAAGTCCGAAATGGAGAGTTTCATTGAAATGCATCACCTCTTCGAAAGTATGAGATGAGGTAAGAATTTCATCAGACGTTAAAAAGTCCAGCCATTTGGTTTTAAGCGTATCTACGATAACAGAAGGCATCTCCTCCTTGAATGTTACACGTACTTCCCTGTAGGCAGAAACAAAATCTTTTTCCTTTATTGCCTCTAGAATAGTGTTCAACTGCTCCTCTGAGATTTGGTTTGAGAGATGAGTTGGATTTTCTGGATCTTGACCATCTTCAACTTTTCTCTGAGATTGAGCATTTTCACCGTTGGGGCCAGGTTGTGGTGGTTGACTACGTGGATTTTCTGGACTTTGATGACCTTGTCTAGGAGACTCAGTTTTGCGTTCGTTGATTTCTTTTTGCTGCTGAATAAGTGCATTCAGTTTGCCCTGAGAGATTCGAGCATAAAAGATAAAGCACGCTCCAGCCGCCGCTCCTCCTAAAAATGTAAACCGAGGAGCAATCCCTTTAAACGCTAGCGCTGCGCCTGCTCCAAAGCTAGTGATAGCAGCAAGATAATGCCTTCTAGTTATAGTCTCTTGGCTCTTAATTTCAGAAGCCAAAGCTTCACTAGTGGTGCCAGTAGTTGTACGTAATGGGTTATTTTGAGCTGGTGTCGTCATAAGCTTTATCTCCGAGGGAATAGGATACCTTTTTTTACATTTATTGAAATAGATCTAAAAAAATTTATTGTCTCTGTGAAAAAAAATAGACATTGCAAGAAAGACCTGCTGTTATGATGATGGATATCATGCCACTAAGACCTATTTATTATGATACTGAAACTACGGGGACACGAACGGACAAAGACCGCATTATTGAGATCGCGGCTTACGATCCTGTCCGAGATAAAACCTTTGTTCAATTTGTAAATCCAGGATGCCCTATTCCTGCTGAATCGACAGCTATCACTCACATAACAGATGAAATGGTTGCATCAGCACCGGACTTTACTGTGATCGGAGCTCAATTCATTGAGTTTTGCGGGGAAGACTGCGTTTTAATTGCCCACAATAATGATCGATTTGACAAGCCAATTTTGGAAGCGGAATCTGCAAGATCAGGTCTTACACTTCCTTCTTGGAGATATCTAGACACCCTTAAATGGGCTCGAAAATATAGACCCGATCTTCCAAGCCATGCTCTGCAAAATCTGCGTGAAGTTTATGGCTTTGCAGCTAACCAAGCGCACCGCGCGCTGGATGATGTGATCATCCTGTATCAAATATTCTCCGTGATGATCGATGATATTCCTATTGAAAATGTTCTCGAGCTTTTAAACCAGCCGACAGACTTAAGCCGGATGCCTTTTGGGAAATACCAAGGCCGGCTACTTACAGAGGTTCCTCGAGACTATATCGATTGGCTGAAAAAAAGCGGATCTCTGGATAAGTCTGACAATAAAGACCTCAAAGAAGCTTTAGCAAAACTTAGTTAATCTCTCATCACGAATTTTTCAATAGATCAAAACACTAGTTAAGGTCAACGATCTCTTGTTTTAAAAGCTCTTTTATTTCCCTTCTCTTTTCTTTTTGAGAGCTGGTAAGCTTACGATAGGGGTTATCACGGGCATTAACATCCCAGTACACAGCAGGATTTTGTCTTAGCTCTGCTTCCAGAATTTTTGCTAAATCATAAATGGGCTCACCATCTGAGCCTTTGGCTTGACGATTTGCTCCTAAATTGACTAAAGCTTTGCATAATTCCACATTGAGCATTGCAGCGGCAAAATGAAGAGGCGTATATCCCACTTGTTCCAATTCAGCGTCACTGGTACAAAGATCCACGTTGACGAGTTCTCTATGATGTCCTTTGATAACAACAGCCTTCTGATCTTCAAAATATTGAGGAGTAAATATTTGAAATACCTGTTTAATGGCACACCCAGCAGGAGATTTCATGTGCTTTATTTGAAACCCAAGATTGATATTGGCTCCCATATTTATCAACCGGATAGCGACATCGGTTTTTCCCATACGAATTGCGGTGATTAATGGGGATGGTAAATCATATTTTTCTGTTTTTCCACCATCATTCTTGTCGATACTTGGATTCAGTATTAATAATCGCAAAATTTCGTTAGCTTCTCGAGAATTATCAAGCTCAACGATCGCATATGATAACAAAGAATATCCCTGCATTTGCACGACATGGCGAAGATCGATACCGGAGACTAGTACTTTTTTAACGTATCCTAGATCAAGATTTTTGACAGCAGAAAATAATTTTGTTTGTTCATCAAGAGTGAGCTCTCTTAATGTTTTTTCTTTAAATTCATCTACAGGTGATGGAGTGCATATCCAATTCTTAGAGACAGCTTCTTCGATAACTCTTTTTAGATCGTCATATTTTCTTTCGATTGTTTCTACGACTCGATCTCTAACTCTTTCTTCATCTACCCCAGAGGCTTCATCTTCTTGAGCAATTTTGTTTTCCCAGTATTTAGTATTTTTAGTATCGTCGAGCTTCGACAATTTTTTTATTTGTGTAAATCTTGCCCACAGCTGCCCATCAAAATGTTTTAACCACTTCTGGGTAACGCTCCATTCATCATTAAAAATCCCCATCGATTTGCGATAGTTTGTATCAACTTTTTTATATCGAGGCCAGGTGGTCTGAAGGCTATGCTTTGCCATAAAAGTTACCTCAAACCATTGAGCATTCCGAACCGCATCACTTCCTCGCATAGGAAACCGACAGCCAGGCTCTGTGCTTAAGGCTTGATCAAATGTAAGAGCTTCTTTTTCAATAAGCTGCAAGACCATCATATGGATTATTAATGCTGCGTTATTTCTAGCTCCTTCCGTCAACATTAATAAAACATATAGGTTGGCCCCTAGAGTTTTTAATTCTTGTGAAAGATTGGGATCAAATGGATTGAGAATAGCATGAGCGATTTGTCTTTCACTATGATTTTTTTTGGACTTTATGGTTTTAATAATTTCATCATAGGGACCGCCTCTAATATCCTCTCCAAGAAAGCGAACCATATCTGTCCTGCTTCCTTCAATACTGTTTGTTTGCTCAATAGAAACACTTTCGTCGTTAATATTGATTATACGCATAACAGTCCTAGAAGGGATTTCAAATTTTTTACTATGAACCGCTTGAACTAGGATATCTTGGGTTGTATAGCCCGGTTGAATCTCTGTGTTAGGAATTTTACTTAAATTTTGCTTCAGATATCTTGCATGATCTCGGTTCATTAATCGAATGAATGCAAGCATTTCAACATGGGAAGATATATCATGCCCTGTCGCATTTTTTAAGGTAGTTCGACCTGATAGGTATTTTTCTTTTAAAGCTTTATAGCATTGAGTCACTTCTGGAGAATACAAAAGAGACCTACCCATAATATGGATATTCTGAATCAGCCTTAGATCTCGTTCAGAATTGAAAGCACATTTAAACGAAAGATAACCTTGCCTTATTAAAGGCTTATGTGGTGGATATGCAACAGGAACCATCTTACCCCCTTCCAAATGAAGTTAAATAATTAAAGATGTTATTTCAAATGGTTAAAATAAGCAATTGTTTCTTGAACGATCCGTTCGTCCTAATCTCGGCCTTTCAGGGACAGTTCAAGACGAATTATCTATCAAGGGAGCGGAAGGCTTCTTAAGACGCCCCGCATCTTTAAATCGTGAAGAATCTCTTCCATATATGGAAGATATTCTTCAAAATTTTGGTTCAGGAAAATTGTGTTGAACAAAGACTTACACAGTCTCTAGAACTTCTGCTTTCTTCTCAGAGTGGTGCAGGATTTCCCACATCTGGCGGAACTGATCGCAGGTTTGTAGGAGCTCATCTTTTGTTCCTTCCGCAATTTTCTCACCGCGGTCTAGGAAAATGATGCGGTCTGCATGCTCAATGGTTCCCAGGCGATGGGCAATAATAATCTGGGTGATTTGTCCATGAAGCTCTGCGATGGCTAAACGGATCTTATTTTCACTAATGGCATCTAGTGATGAAGTCGCTTCATCCAGAACCAAAATTGGAGCATTTTTAACCAGGGCCCGCGCAATGGCCAGGCGCTGCTGCTGTCCACCGGAGAGATTTTGTCCGGCTTCTGCAACCATCGAATCATATGATTTAGGCTGGCGGATGATAAATTCTTCAGCGTGGGCTTTGCGAGAAGCTTCTTGCACTTCATCTCTTGAAAAATTACGGCCGAAGGCAATGTTAGCAGCAATGGTGTCAGAGAAGAGAAATGGTTTTTGCGATACAAAACCGATTTGCTCACGGATGGAACGTTGCGTGTAAGCATCGACAGGTTTTCCATCAATGCGGATCTCACCTTTTTGCACTTCATAAAGACGGGGCAGAAGCTGAACAATTGTGGACTTGCCAGAGCCTGTCGGACCGACAAGCGCAACAGTCTCCCCTTTCTTCACGGTAAACGAAACATCTTTAAGAACCCAGTCTCCTTGATACTTGAACCAAACATTTTCAAACTCAATCTTGTCTTTAAATCCAGACAGCGGGATCGCATTAGGA
>JAGOLG010000023.1 GCA_017994195.1 Rhabdochlamydiaceae bacterium | reverse complement strand
GTGATGATTTCCCTGACCCAAAGCACAGAAACAAGCTATGTTAAAGTCGAAGTTGAGCTTAAAGCAGGATTTGTCCTTGAGGCTGAAACCCAATAAGACAATCAAGGAAAGTTTTCATTTAAGTGGAATAAGAATTACTAAAGCCATGCACATCGCATGGCTTTAGTATAGAAAAAATTAGCGGTTGCTTGCGTCTTCCATTTCTTTTTGCTGGAGACGTTGCTGCGCAGAGTCAATGCTTTGGATAATGGACTGCATACGCTGATCAAACGAATTATAATGAGAAAGGGCTTGTTGATTTCTTTGAGATTCGGCTTGATGCGAAAGTTGGGAAAGACCAAAAATGCCTTGAATTCCATCGCCTATTTTGGAGCCATTTTGGAGCCATTGCATAAATTCTTCTGGCTTGATTTTTTCCATTTTTAGCAAAACAGGTGCTAAACCAGCTGCTGCTCCTATTTGCAACACAGAACCAATCCCGCTTATCCACTTTTGCCATTTAGCCGATGATTCAGTTTGATCATTGAGTTGTTTAATCATATCGCCTGAAAAAGCTCTCGTATTTGCAGCGATAGTTCTGATTGATCGAATGAGCTGCTCAAATTCTTTTTTCTGTGAAATAGGTTTTACAGAAACTGTGGCTTCTTTCATAGCTGCGGGTGAAACATATGGCATATTTATCTCCTAATTATTTTTTGCAAAATCTGCTGTTGTATTGAACATGTTTTTCACAACTCTTCTCAGTCCGCTTCCGATGGAATCAAATCTATCTTGGACCCATCCACGGCGTAAAAGGAGTTGGTTAATTTCTAAATTTTTTGAAGTCATTTGGCTATCGAGATATTGGATCTTTATATTGGCTTGAGCTTGCCTAAATTTAACGTAAACTTGGCCTACAGTAGTTGTCGCTTCTACATAGGTGAAAAGAGTGCTGATTGTCTCAATTCTCTTTTGATGGTCTTTAGAAAGCTGATTCCAGGCTATAGAATTCCTTCCATGAGCGTATAAAGTAATGGCCATGGGTAAAACTGTTGTGAGGATTTGTTCTACAGTCTGGTTCCCAAACGAAAATATGCGTGAAAGATCTTTCCATTTATCTAGATAGATCGCTAGAGCATTGACTAGCTGCAAAGCTCCTGCCCTAATGTACTCATCCCCTGCTTTTTCTTCCCCTTGTGATTTCAGCCAATAACCGCCCATGATAGAAGTCGAAGCATAAAGAGTTGAAAATATAAAGCTAGCTAGCGACCATTTCGAGCTGTCTACAGCTTCTTGAAGTATTTTGGCTTGTTCTTCACTCAAGTTACTCACTTGATCGCGAAGATGAGCAAGAGGACGATTGACCGTGATTTTTAAAACGTTATTGCCTTGTTTTTTTATGTCCTCTATCGAGTCGTACAAATCGCCCAAAACTGTCCCAGGCAGCATCTTAGGAGCATCACTTACTTGCGCAATGTTAGTGCCTGAGACCGGGCGTACCATTACTTAGGCTGCCTTTGGATATAAGCAATATGATCATCATATTTCTTGCCTAGCTCTTTCAAGATAGGAAGAATCTTATCTAGGAGCTGCATGATATCAAAAATTTCATCTTTCAGTTCATCGATTTGTGGAATAATTTCGCTATCCATCTGTCGAGTGAGCATTTGGCAGAGCCATTCAAGTTCGCGTCTAGGAAATTTGCCATTTGCGTTCTCAACGATTTTTGCTGCCTGCGGTGAAAGCATTTTTTTCATGTCAAACAGCAACTCTGCATGTTCAGTCATTTGGATTTCACTACCATTTGTCTTCATAAGCTGATAATTAGCTTTATCCAAGAAGTCAGTAATCATACTCAGTTTGTTTCTTAATGCACGCATGTCTTCGTTTTTCATGCCGATTTTGCCGTCGCGAAGTTTTTCTTGCTCAATGGCCAGCTTTGCGAAGAAAGGTCGTACGTTGATATCGCCATAATGGTTTTTAGCCTCAATAGCGAGCTCTTCAGGAAGTTCATTAGATTTGGTATTTTGGGTTTGTGCAGAATTCCACGCAGCTTCTAAAGCTCCATCGAGGGCGGCTGTTGGGGATGTTGAAGAGATTGTTGGCATGATAAATGCTCCTTTTTAATGTTTATATTTTAGCATAAAAATGTATTTAGAAAACAATAAATCTTTATTTGATAGTTACAGCAGGATTGCATTTTAAAGAATTAATAAACTTTTGCAACCAACATGCAGTCAAAACAAAATATTAATTTACACTTTTTTTTTTTGCTTTACTCAGCTTGATTTATTTTTTTTAAAATAGCTTCCTGCATGACTCTCTGTAACTCGCGAATGTCGATGTCTCTTGCTTGTAGTACTAATGACTCCTGCAAATCCTCGACTTGTCCTTCTGAGATGAGCCCCATTTGAACATATTCGTTAAGCGCCCGTTCTACGACGGCCCTGGCCCCTTCTTGCTCAACAGACCTGAAAGGAATCAGAGCATCAACACGGCTGAGAAATGGCGCAGCATGCTGCCCTTTTGCAAAGGAGGCTTCAATCCCCTTTTGGATTTTGGGTAAATAGTGTAGCGACTCATTTCCTATTTCAATATTGGAAGTCAAAATGAAAATCGCACTGCTTCTATCGACAAAAGGACCGTTAGTGCCATCAAAACCCCAAGGGTCTTGTAGATGATTTTGAGAGTCATCTAAAAGTTCTAGTAGGTTATTTTTTTCGTTGTCCCCCATCTTATCCCATTCTTCCAAAATCACCACGCTTGTAGGTTCATGTAAAAGATGTGCTAAGATTTCACCCTTGATCTTATCCCATCCCAAAAGACCCTGACCATTTCGATTCAAATTAATTCTTTTGACATTGGATGCATGTGTTTGTGAAGCAGTATCAATAATTCCATAGATAGAGTTCAGATGATAAGCCAATTGCGTAGCAGTCTCCGATTTTCCAACACCGGGGCCTCCTGCAAAAAAGAGTACAAGAGGCTTTCCGTTCAAAGTCGGAACCTTTCTCCATCTGTAGATTGCATTGCATATCAGCGTTATGGCATCTTCTTGGCCTTTAATCACAGTTCCTAAAAGATCAGGGAGGTTTTTTAACCTTTCCTCTTCTTCTGCTGTACAAGGGCCAAAGAGGCGGAAGAACTTCTTTTGCACTCTAGAAACCAAATCATTTTCTGAATGTTGACCCTTTATTTTCAAAAGAGGAAGCACGACTTTTTCAGCCAGCAATAATTCTTGAATTAAACGAACAGGCACATCTTGCCTTCTTCGAGTATAGTGCCAAACCCTTTGAAGCAACCCTTCTTTTATCTCTTCGGCCTCACCCAGCGCTTTTATCTTATTTTGAACTGATTCATCTGCTTGCAAACGGTAACATGCCCATCTATCTCTCACACCTTCTTGGATAATGTCCATGATGCGTAAAGGAGATATGGGGGTTTTTGTAATAATAGGTATCAAATGCTGTTTAAATAGATTATTGATCTCTCGTGCCTCATATGAAGAAGCAGAATCTGACACTGAATAGAGCTGCTGGCAAAGCTGATTCAATTCGTCAGGCTGGATATCAGGAGCTCTTATAGCAGAAAAAAATCGATAAAGATCGGGGCTGCGCTCCATTTGTTGTTTGTCATCTTCTTTCATTTCAATCAAACAACGAAAAGCTCCTCTTTTCAAGGCCCTATCAATCAAAGCCGCTAAGATTTTTTCACATTTCATATGACGGGTTTCTTTATCGTCTCCCTTTGAGAAAAAGAAATTTTTAAGAGAATCAATCCCCGTCAGGAGAACTAATACATTTTTGTTTTTTGAAAGAAATTTTAAAGCTTCATTCCAACCTCGGTAGACCTCATTTTCATCTCGATATTCTGTTAAAAAAACTCTAAGATCCAACTCAATGACTTGTAAGTCTTGAATAGGCGATCTCCCTGCCGCTGCCATCTCAGCTAAAGTTCGTCCAATTTCTCCTTTGAACGTCGCATGTGTATGTGCAGGATAGTACCACAAAACATTAGATCCCAACTCACCTGCTTGGGATGACTGCATTACTTGAAATAGCTGATCAATCCCTTTCTTATAGCTTTCTACACGATCCAAACCCTTATGAGGGGCATGAAAAGTGGCACAATTTTCAGTGAGATTTGAGATGATTCCCTTTTCCAGTCTCATTCTCCGATAAAGCCACACAAGAGCTCCGAATGAAAAAAGCGCAATCTTGCCCTTATTATGCTCCATGAAAGTGCTACCAGCTTCTCTCACAGTCACAGGAAGATACTCATAGATGCCTTGCCAAATTGCCTTTGCAGCAAAAGGAGCCATGCAATTAAACAAGATCGTATAGGCAAGACGTGGAGAAGATTGAATCGGCACTAGCAGCTCATGCAAACGGGTAGGGCTCTCTTTGATCAAGGTCAAGAGCGGCTGAATACTCAACACCCAAGTTTGGATCGCATAAGCTTTTTCATCTTCTAGCAAGAGCCGGCTTCCTTCGCGATATGAAGCAGTGACCTTGTCCATCATTGCGCGCAGCTCCACGTAGCTTGCATTACCAATCCATTTAAACCACTCTTCGGGCGTTTTAGGATTCTCTATGACATCATTAACCGACAAAGAGGCTTGTAAACGGTTTGCAAATACCTGAGGAGAATATTTTTGACAGCTATCTGCAAGATCTCTTTTTTCTGCGTCAGTCAGCTTGACCGGGTATAGTCGTTTATAGACAAAAGCTACTGCAGCAATAGCTCCAACCGCAGCAAGTGTGATTACAATCCCGCGTTTATTTTCTAGAAGAGGCTTCTTGCAACTTTCATAAACCCAATTAAATTGTTTACCAATCAACGCTATTTGATTCATAATATACCTAAATTTTCGAGTATTATGGCAAAAAATAAGACATTTTGCGAGATATATTGTCGCACTATCTCGACATTTTTATCATAGATATTTTTGACACATTTGCCCCCAGCTCACTCAGGTTATCTCAAGATTGTCTTCGCCTCTGGAAGCAACTCTGTCCAAAAAACGCCTAAAATTCTTCGTATTAAGAATATTAGGATAAGTTCTCGAGATGTTTAAAAGTTTATTTCCTGTAATTATATAAACTGTATGATGAGGGAATGGAGAATGAAGAAATCGAAGAACCCCTATTTACGTGGGTCTTAAGACGTTTCAAATTTATAGAAGGAGTCGGAGAGTATTCTAGGCTGAGCGTCGATGCCATCAAAGCAGCGATTAAAAAGCCGCCTGCACTCAGGCTATTTTTGCAGCAGCTCTATGATATTGGAGTCACCTCTTTGCCGGTTGTTGCCATCACAGGATTTTTTACAGGTCTGGTGCTTGCTGCGCAGTCGATCTATCAGCTTTCTGATAAAGGGCTGGCTGGTGTCACGGGCCTCATGGTTGCTAAAGCAATGATCACAGAACTCGGACCTGTGCTGACAGCTTTCATGGTCACGGGCCGTGTGGGAGCTGCCATGTGTGCAGAGCTTGGGACCATGAAAGTCACAGAACAAGTCGATGCCTTAGAGACCATGGCCGTCAACCCTAAACGGTATCTTGTTGCTCCCCGGCTGCTGGCCGGCTCTTTCATGATGCCGCTATTAACCGTTTTTTCCATGGTCATGGGAATTTTTGGGGGATATCTGATTTCCGTTTACTTTTTCAATATGGCGCCGGCAGCTTACTTTGATCCTATGCCGATGCACATCACCCCGTTTGATCTTTTAACCGGCATTGTAAAAGCCTTCGTGTTTGGCGTACTCATCATGTCGATTTCGTGCTATAAAGGAATGAAAACGTCAGGCGGCGCAGCAGGAGTTGGAAAATCTACGACAAGCAGCGTTGTGATCTCTTATTGCTGTATCTTACTCACGAACTTTTTTTTAACGATGGCCCTCAACACGTTCCGTAGCCAGCTGCAAAAAGTATTATAGATGACAAAACCACTGATCCAGATCCGCGATCTCTGCAAAAGCTTTAACAAAAATAAAGTTTTAGAAAACCTGAACCTTGATGTCGACCTTGGAGAAACCCTCGTTATTTTGGGAAGATCAGGCACGGGAAAAAGCGTTCTTTTAAAACATATCATTGGTATTTCTAAAGCAGACAGCGGCTCCATTGATGTAGGAGAAACCCGCATTTCAGATTTAGAAGGACCGGATCTGTATAAAGCTGCGATCAACATGGGGATGCTATTTCAAGGAGCTGCGCTGTTTGACTCGATGACAATCGAGGAAAACACAGGCTTTTTCTTGAGCGAGCATGGCGATCTTCAAACAGGCAAACCGCTCTCTGATGAAGAAATTAAAGCCCGTGTTAAAGAAGCCCTTGAGATGGTCTCTCTTGCAGGCACTGAAAGAAAATTACCCTCCGAGCTATCAGGAGGCATGAGAAAAAGAGCCGCTCTTGCTCGGCTTATTGTGTATAGACCCTCGATTCTACTCTATGACGAGCCGACAACAGGCCTTGATCCGATCACCTCTATGCAAATCAATGAACTTATTGTCCGGATCCAAAAAGAACTTAAAGCCACTAGCATTGTCGTCACCCATGACATCCTTTCTGCCCTCTATGTAAGCGACAGGCTGGCGCTCATGAATCAAGGAAAAATCGTCTACATCGATCAACCTGAGGCTTTCATGAAAATCGACGATCCTATAATTGAATTCTTAAGGAAGACAATAACCCAAGACCCGCGTAAAATCAGAGAGCTACATGCCTAATTCATTAAAAAACTTTATCATCGGCCTATTTTTACTATCGTCTGTCGGCGTACTCGTAGGCCTTGTCATGTTTTTAAAACCCTCTGTCGGAGACGAAAAGCAGACTCTGCTCGTACGATTCTCCAGTGTGAGTAAGATCAACGTTGGAACACGCGTCTTATTTGCCGGTAAAGCCATCGGAGAAGTTACCGCCATCAATGAAATCTATCATGCCCGGGAAACCCAGCCAACCGATGAGCTTGGAAGACTTTATTTCTATCAGCTTACCCTTAAAATCGATTCGAATGTCCATGTCTATTCTACGGACGAGATTTCTATTCAGACATCAGGACTCATGGGTGAAAAATCAATCGGTATCGTTCCTAAGGCTCCTCCTAAAGGCGTCTCTCCCGAACTGATCACTGATAAAACACCTTTCTATGCCGATTCTGTTGATCCCATTGAAAATACGTTTAATCGCCTCTCCGATATTGGCGATAAACTTGATACTACAGTCGATCTGATCAAAAATTGGTTTGTGGCCAATGAAGAGAAGCTTTCTCAGTCGATTACATCCTTTGATGCTGCGATGGCTCAAATCGACAATCTTACAACTAGCATGAATCAAGAAGCGCTTGTTCCCCAAATCAAAGATGCGACTATTGCAATGACTAATTCAATGGATAAAATAAATTCAGCGCTTGATCAAATGCTCCAAGAAAAAGTCTTCGAAAACCTCGGCACCGTTGCTTCCAACCTTACAACAGCAAGCTCTTCCATCGACAAGATCTGTCAAGATATTGCAACCGGCCAAGGTACTTTTGGAAAGCTTGTCCAAGCCGATGACATGTACCTTCGAATGACCGCCATCATGAGCAAAGCCGATACCTTGATGAATGACGTCAACCATTACGGCATCCTTTTCCATCTTAACAAAGGATGGCAAAGAACCCGTACCAAGAGAATCGCCCAGCTAGAAGCTCTTGAGTCCCCAGTTGCATTCAAAGATTATTTCCAATCCGAAATCGATCAAATTAATACCTCCATGGCGCGCATCTCTATGCTTGTAGAAAAAGCTAAAGAAGATGAAAAAACCACAGTTCTTGAATCTCCAAGCTTCCGTGACAACCTGGCCGAACTCTTACGGCAAGTCGATGAAATGTCGGACAATCTCCGACTTTATAACGAACAATATTCCCAAACTTTAAAGCCATGAAAGAACCTCTTCCTTACGCAAATCTCACAAAAGGCTCTTTGCTCCTGGCAAGCCCCGACATCGATACAGGGCTTTACTTCCGCGGCGTTATCTTACTCTGCGAACACGGCCCCTCAGGGTCGTTTGGTTTGCTTGTAAATAAACCCCTTGAAGTTGAAATCCCTGAAGAAGTCATCAACCTCAAAGATATCCCCAATCCCAAAGTGCAAGTCCGTGCAGGCGGCCCCTTGCAGCCCAACCAGATGATGCTTTTACATACTCAAGCACTTGAGGGTGAGCAAACACTGAAAATCTGCGACGGTGTTTATTTAGGGGGCGATATTCAATTTCTGCAAGATGCAATGGCCGATAGAAATGGTCCTGCCGTAAGACTCTGTTTTGGATTTTGCGGATGGGGCCCAGGACAGCTCGAACGAGAATTTCTAACAGGCCTTTGGTTTTTAAAGCCCGCCTCACCTGAAGCTGTTTTTGACACACCGCCCGATCAGCTCTGGCGTACAGCGCTGCGACAAATGGGCGGCAAATACGCCACCCTCTCCATGATCCCTGATGATCTAAGCTTGAATTAAGATTTTTTTTCTGTCTTGGTATTAAGCAACTTCTGTAATTTTGATTTCTTTGAGAGAAACTTCAGGTAAAATCTTAGCGCATCCCTTCAGAACGCTGTCTCGATCGGCTTTGAGCACGAGCTCAAAATGATCTAAAGCCGAGAGCATGCGATGCATTCTGCGCGCCTCTATTGAGCGGTGGCGCCCAAAAAGCGCAGGGATAAACAGTGCATAGAGAAAACAATCCCGGTCATTCTTCGTCCAAGCGCTTTTTGTTGAAAGCATGCGTGTGAACCCATAAAACGAAGCAGAACCTGCAGCGCCGATGTCAACTCCATCTTTACAACTAAAGTTCATGACATCGGGCTTTTCTTCCTCAAGATACCGGAAAATAATGAAGAAGTAGAGAATCTCAATAAAATCAAGACGCTGCTTTCGATCTAGCATCTTAAGCCCATTGAAAAACTGCGAGTGGATGTACTTGACAAGCGGCTCAATCCAACCTTTAGGCGTTTTTCCCTCTGGAAAATAAAAACCCGCCTCTTTTCCACTTAAAATCTGCTCCACACACATTAAACAAAATTGCTTCGCATCGGAGACCTCGCTAAAATGCTTGATCTGATGATAAAAATCGGTATCTTTGGGAAGAGTGATTAAGAAGACTTTCTCGGAAAATTCGCCTTTTTGTGAAAGTTCTTCAAGAAGCTTGCAACGCAAAACATCTTTCCATGAGTTTCGATTCTGAAAATTCACATAAAAATGACGCCGATCTCCCAGTGCATAAAGATATCCTTTAAATTCTGGGACGATCTCAGCTCTATCAATTGTCGTTTGATGGATTGGAGACGGCATATGGACAATCGTCGTGTGAATATCTCCTGAGAGCAGAGTATAAAACTGACTAGGCACATGACCTTGGAGAAGAGGATCAAAACCCATTTTCTCGTCTTGCCTGCGAAACATCTTCAAGATCTTCATCAGCGGTCCTGATGGATGACTCTGGAGCTCTTGCTGCACTTTGCTTTCTGCGTTTGCAAGCGACGTCCATATCGAATGAGCGGTATCAAGATCTTTGCCTACAATGGAATAAAGAAGACTCATGTCATCTTGTTTTGTGCCGATGCGCAAGAAAAGAGCATGGCTCATCCGGTGCATCAGCTTGAGAGTCGCTTGATAAACCTCAATCAGCTTGGACTCATCCCTCCACTTCGAATAATTTTCTGTTTGAAGTCCCAACCTGAGATATGTCTCAAAATCGTTCCAATAATCGGTCGAACATTTACCAGGCGAATTATGCTTTAGATTTTTGGGATTGGAAGCCAGAAGGAGGGCCATGACAGCCTTAGAGATATGCATAATTGTGTCATTCTCTTTATGATGAAGCGCCTCTTTGTAAAAAAGATCGATCAGATCAGAACACTCTTGCAAAATCTTTTGAGCGGAACTATGCAAGTCTCTATCCAACGCTGTTTCCAACTTGCTGAGTAGATCCTCCCGTTCTCCAGAGATGAACGTTTCATCAAAATTCCCCACCATGCGAAGGTGGCGCAAAAGATTAGATGAATAAAAAGGCGTCCCATCATCATGCGTGATATAAAACAGTTCATAATTTTGATCTTGCCGAACCATGTCCAAATCTTTGAGAACCTGTCTTTCTTCATCACCCCCCTGCATTTCACTTTCAAGTTCCCAGCTCTCTTTTTCAGCTTCTTTCTGGACCTTTGTAAACACTTTTGACAAATAAAAACGCTGCAGCTTCTTAAATTCAGTGATTGTTTCATCTTTTGCATGAGCGCCTTGGAAAAGCTCAGTATATTGACCCACTTTGTCAACCGCTTCCCCTGCCAACTGCATCATTGACCGGATCCCTTTCTGAGTCTGAGGCCGGGCAAGCTCTCCACGGTCTTTTTGGTACATATGATTCAGATAAGAGTTGATGGCTCGGAATGTCTCTTGAATGGTTTCTTGGTTCTCTTCGACTTTAGCAGGATCGAGCCACTCTACCTTGTCAGGTTTTTCGACATCCAAATCGGCTAAATGAGATAAAGTATCGACCGCTTCTAAGACAGTGATTTGCCCTTTTTTCTTTTTAGCCATGAGACTATCCCACTATTTTGGTTTTAAATATTTTTAGAGATTTTTGCGCAGATTTGATCTCGGCTTTCGAAGACAATGTGAAAACCACATGGCTGAGAAAGCAGAGATCGAAGATGCCAAAAAAATCAAAGATAGGAAAATCGGGATAGTGGGATAGTCTCATAATTCACCCTCTTTTTTATTATTATAGAATAATTTTGAATTAATTGAATTGTTATTATAAGATAATTAACTACAATTATTTGTAATTATTTAAAACGAAATAAATAAGACCTGAAACTAAAGCTGAGCCAGGAAGTGTTAAAATCCATGCGATGATAAGCTTATGGGTTGTCGTCCAACGGACTTGTTTGGCGCTCCTAGCCGTCCCCACCCCTGTGATACTTCCCACAATCACATGGGTAGAGCTTAAAGGCATACCTAAAAAGCTGGCAATCAGCATGATCACCGAAGAACTGAACTCTGCAGCAAAACCATCAATGGGTTTGAGCTTCGTGATCTCAAATCCCATAGTCCGAATGATCCTAAACCCTCCTGATGCCGTGCCGAGCGCCATTACGATCGCGCAGGCCCCAATCACCCATAGAGGAATATGAGGCGTCTGTATCATTCCTGCTGAAAAAAGCCCCAAGGTGATAATCCCCATGCTTTTTTGAGCATCGTTGAGCCCATGGGAAAGAGCAACCGTTGCAGAAGATCCCAGCTGAAGATGTCTATACAAAGGACGGTCTCGTTTAGACAGTTTGAGCAGAAGTTTCATAAAAGACCACGCAATGCCCCCTCCCAAAATCGGAGAAAGAACCATAGGTATCAAAACCTTGTAAATCAATCCGCCCCAGAGAACATTTTTCATTCCTCCGCTGACCAACGCGGCTCCAATCAGCCCCCCAATCAACGCATAAGACGAGCTGCTAGGAATTCCTAAGTACCACGTCGCAAAGTTCCATAAAATCGCCCCGATAAGAGCCGCAAGCACCATCCACTGAGTCGCTGAGTGCGCCTCAACAAGACCCGTTGCAATCGTTTGCGCAACGCCGCTGATTTGTGTGGCGCCGATAAAGTTGAAAATTGATGCGACTGTAATGGCCGTGACAGGACGGATGATTTTTGTAGCAATCGGTGTTGCAACCACATTTGCAACATCATGAAAGCCATTTGTAAAATCAAAAAGCAGTCCGAAAATGACGATCAAGATAACCAGTTCCATCACCTTACACATACAGAGTATAGACATTTAACGAAAGATCAGATAAATCAAAGATAAAGAGGTAATTCCATGGCCCTTCTGACAAAAGCATTTTGGATTTCTACAGCCCTTTTAGCCGCTGTAATTGAAGGCGATAGAGGCGGCGAAGTGCGCGTTGTACCTGTGGAAAGCACACCTGAGCCCGATTCAGTAGAAATTCGAATCGCTTATCCCCGCGCAGGAGAAGTCGACAACGATAACCCCATCATGGTCCAGCTCCGCGTAGAAACCTATGCACTCGGGGTATATAGCGATTTTCCCCGTGCCAAAGAAATTCAAGATAGCAAACAAGGCCAATCCGTTCATATGATCATCGACGGCAAGCCGTACATTTCAGTGAATGAAGCCATCGATGAGATGTCAGAAACAGAAGAGATTGATTACGATCAAACAGTTAACACAAAACTCCCTTACAAACTCCCAGCCGGCGAGCATGTCATCCGTACCTTTCCCGTCCGCTCATACGGAGAGTGCCTCAAAGGTCCTAAAGTGTTCCAAGCAGCTACATTCTTTGTCGGTAAAACAACCCCCGCACTTTCTGTTGATCTTTCCCAGCCTTACCTCACCTATAACCAACCTCAAGGCGAATTCGACTCGCAAAAACCGATTCTCCTCGACTTCTTCCTCTGCAACACACAGCTTTCAAAAGACGGCTACAAAGTGCGCCTGACAATCGACGGATCGGATAAAAGAATTCTTACAGAATGGAGCCCTTACTACATTTACGGCCTCAAAAGAGGGTCTCATAGTTTCAAGCTGGAGCTCCTAGATTCTTCAGACAAACTCATCAAACCTCTCTTTGACGACCTCCAAAAAACTATCATTGTAAGGTAATTTACTAATAGTCAATTACTTAAACAGAATCAGCCATCGCCGAACCTATTTGACATCCTTTCCTGAATTCCAGTATGCTTTTCTCCTCTATGCGCTGGATTATCAAGATCGTAATTTTCGTCCTCTGCTTTTTTAGCATTGCTAAGTTTTGTAAAAAACAAACCGGCAGCTTCACGATTGCCCGGATCCAATCCGACCTCCCCTTTCATCCTGAATGGGCCATTGAAAACACCTCCGAGCAAGAAACTCTCAAAGCCCTCTCGCAACCGTATCGATTTTTAGGAAAAGGAGCCCAATCTTTTGTTTTTGCCTCAGAAGATGGAAAGTGGGTCATCAAATTTTTTAGACATCACCACCTCAAAAAAAACTCAAAACTTAATAAAGACTTTGGAAGCTATAAAATCGCTTTTGAGCGCCTCCGCGATGAAACAGGCCTCCTCTATCTCCATCTCAACAAAACAAGCCATCTAAACCAGACACTAGACCTGGTTGACAACATAGGCATCCACCACCCCCTCAATCTCGACCAGTATGAATTCCTTGTCCAAAGGAGAGCAAAGCTTGCCTACCCAGCTCTTCAGGAGTGGATCCAAGAAGGCAAAATCGAAGAAGCAAAAAAGGCCCTGACAGCCCTTGTAGACCTACTCCGCACACGCTCAGAAAAAGGTCTTCATGATAAAGACCCCGATCTCAACACCAATTTTGGGTTTATCGGCTTCAAGCCCATCCAGTTCGATATCGGCCGCTTTAAAATCAGAGAAACACCGCCTGATAAAAACGAACTCATCCGTATTACAGATAACTTACATCAATGGCTCATGCAAAGAGAGCCCGTGCTAGATGAACATCTAAAAAAAGAGCTTGAGCAATGAAATGGTATAAAATAATAATTCCCTCGATTCTGCTTGCTACCTTCGCAGTCGCCTTTTATTTCTTTGAGAAAAACGACCGGTTCCTCCCAATTGAAATTCAATCGGATCACCCCTATGAACCCGCTTTTGAGTCCCGGACGCTCTCTCAAGAAGAAAAGACCGAAATCAATCAAGCCCTTTCCCAAAAATACACTTACTTAGCTTGCGGCGGACAAGCCTTTGTTTTTTTTAGCGAAGATGGAAAATACGCCCTGAAATTCTTCAAACAGCGCCATTTTCGTCAGCCAACCTACCTCAATTACATTCCTTTTATTGATCGCTACCGCACCCTGAAATTTGCAAAACGAAAAAAAAGACTCCATCAAGAGTACAAAAGCTACAAACTAGGGTTTAACGAGCTGTATAAAGAAACAGCCCTCGTCTATCTCCATCTCAACAAAACCGATCAGTTTAAAAGATCTGTGACACTCATTGACCGACTGAACCTAGAGCACCACATCGATCTTGACACCACCGACTTCATCCTTCAAAAACGAGCCCAGCTTGTACCCGATACCATCAACTCTCAAATGAAACAAGGCGACGTAGAAGGAGCACAAAAAACGATCTCCTCCGTCATTGACCTCATCGTTTACCGCTGCAAGTCAGGTTACGGTGATAAAGACCCGAATATCGCCACGAACTGCGGCATCTATGAAGGACGCGCCATCAAAATCGACGTCGGCAGATTTTATCATGATGAAAGAATGAAAAAGCCCCTCTTCTATAAACCCGAGCTTTTCCACCTCACCCGCCCTTTTCGCAAATGGCTTGTAGAGCATCATCCTGACCTTGTCCCCCACTTGGACAACGAAGTGCAAAAAGTGATTTTCTATGATTAGAAGAATAGGGCTTTTCATCCTCTTCGTGATCGCCTTTAACTTCATCGAGAACTTTGCTCATAAGAAAACAGATGGGTTTTCTCCTCAGCGCATTCAATTTGGGACCGAATTATCTCAAGGAGATGCCATTTCTATCCCTGAGCTAAGCCAACCCTTTCATTACCTAGACTGCGGCAACCAATGCTATGCATTTGAATCACAAGACGGAAAATATGTTCTCAAATTCTTCAAATACGCAAGCTCACCCATCCCCCGTTTTTTAACCCAAATCCCCATTCTAAACTGCATCAAGCCTTTTAGACCCCACCGCTTTGAGAAACAACTCTGGAAAAGAGAAAGAGATTTTAATGGATACAGCCTCGCTTATAACCACTTCCGCACAGAATCGGGACTCATCGCCCTTCATCTCCTACCGACAGACCACCATTACCCAATCATCACATTGACAGACAAACTCAACTGCATACACCATCTTGACCTCAACCAAACCCCTTTCATCCTCCAGAAAAGAGCAACTCCCATCTATAAACAACTCCGCACTTGGATTCAAGCAGGGGAAGTTTCTCTAGCAAAAGAAGGAATTGCCAACCTCATCGATCTCTTAAAAAAACGAATCTCCCTCAACCTCAAAGATGATGACGTCCACTTCTACTCTAACTTCGGGTTTCTAGGTCAAGAAGCCATCCAACTCGACCCCGGCCACTTTACCCAAGGCACCTATCCCAATCCCGATCTTGAGCTTGAACAAATCACCCAAGAGCTCACCCATTGGTGCAAAAAACACGCCCCGGAGCTTTTATGATACGCTGGTTAGGGCTCATCCTATTTCTTACTATCGGATTTCTTTCCGAGACTATTACCTGGGGATTTTCACTCAGTAGATACCATCTGACTACTCTTCCATTCACCTCCCATGGAGCGTTCCCCAATTACCTCAAAGGACAAACATGGAAGCTTGAAGCCCAAGGCGGACAATCGTATGTTTTTGTCTCACAAGACAACACCCACGTTCTAAAATTTTTCAAAGACCAACCTAGACCCTATCTGAAGCTCTCTTCCTATCAAGCCCAGAAAAACAAAAAACTACACCGCACCCTTAAAGGCTATACACTCATCCAAGAAAAATGCCCCAGTCTCTCCGGTATTGTTTACATCCATACTCAGTCCTCCTCACCCATCCCTGCCACCCTCATCGACAGGCTCGGATCGCCCCACACCATCGATCTAAATTCCTACCTCTTCGTTCTCCAGCAAAAAGCAGACATTTTACAGTCACCCCAAACCCCCTCAGAAAAAGAAGCACTTTCCCAAGAAACAACCACTCTCCTCCAAACCCTTGCCTCCCATCACCTCAAAGATCATGACCCCCGTCTTCATCTCAACCTAGGACGCATCGGAAATGAGCTCATCGTCATCGACCCCGGAAAAATCGCAGAATGTGAAAACCCTTCCACCGAACTCCCCGAAAAGTTTTTGGAGTTTGTAAGATAATGTGGAAGAAAATCCTCTTCGGATGCCTCCTCTTCATCGCTTTAGAAAGATTTTGTTATTTTCAAACAGGCACCTTTGCCCTTCATAAAATGATCTATGAAGGATCCCCACCTTCTCCAACCTCCACCACCTCCACCATCCAGCTTCAGCAGCCCCTCCGCTTTCTGGGCGCAGGCAAACAGTTTTTCGCCTTTGAAACTGCCGACAAAAAATACGTCGTCAAATTTATGAAATGGAGTAGACGCCGTCCCCTTCCTTGGCTTCAGAAACTCCACCTTAATAATTATCTAATTGAGCGCGCAAAAAGAGCCGCCAACCTCCAAAAAAGCAGCCTCCTAGCACTCAACGAACTTTCCCAAGAAACCCAGCTCCTCATCCCCGCTCCCTCTGAAAGCTTCACCCTCATCGATAAACTCGGCATCTCCCACACAGTTCCAAGTCACTCTGTTCATTTCTACGTCCAGAAAAAAGCCGACAACTTTACCGACTATTTTAACAGCCACCTACAAAATGCAGAGCCCCTTCTCCACTCCTTTATTCAGACCGTCGCATCCCAGTGCCGCAAAGGCATTGCAAATCTCGACCCCATCACCCACCGCAATTACGGCGTCGTAGAGAGTCACGTTATTCTCCTAGACTTTGGCTCTCTTCTTGCTGCTTCCAAACTCCATCACACCGCTGCCATCCACCACGAGATCGTCCTCGAGCTTCTCCCCTTGCGCGCCTATCTCCAGCAAAACCACCCCGAGCACGTTTCCACCTTTGATAAACTTCTTACTGACGAACTTGATTCTATTTAGGAAATAGCTATAATCTCCTACCGGAGGTCGCTTATGTCACGCAAAGATCCTCAACGTTCATCCTGGTCTTTTCCCATGCTCAGGTTCCCAAGCTTTTTAGATGAAAGAGAAGAAGAAGGATGGCCTGAACATTTCAGCGAACCGTCCGGCCTTTCCGTCTTTGAAGATGAAAAGCACGTCACCATCGAAGCCGCAGTCCCAGGCCTTGAGCCCACTGACATCGATATGACATTTGAGAAAGGAATTCTCTGGATCAAAGGTGAGAAAAAAGAAACCATCCAAGACGAAACCAAAAAATATTACCGAAAAGCCCTCAACGTTTTTTCCTACCGCATCGCCGTTCCCGGAAACATTGATGAAGATCAAGCCCCTGACGCCACCTATAAACTCGGCGTCCTCCGAGTCGTCTTCACAAAAGCACTTTCTTCTAAACCAAAAAAGATCGTCATCAAAAATCTCACACCTTAAATTGTTTCCGTTGTGGTCTATTTGACCACGACGGCAATTCTTAGTTCATTACTGATTCCAGTCTAAATTACCATTAGCATCCACACAAAAAATCTTTCGGAACTAATTTTTTTTCTAATTTCACTTGCATTATTTTATTTATTATTCATAAACTTTGTGGAAAGTTTTTAGATCGAACTCAAAAACTAGAAAAGGAAAGAGCAAATATAATGCCTGTACAAGCGACCCAGTTTAAGTCCGACTTCGAAAGTAAAATTACTTATAATTTTATTAAAGCAGGCCTAGAATCAAATCGAATTGTCGCCTTATACAAAGCCATTGGAGTCATTGCTATCTCCAGCATTTTAATTGTCACCCACACGACAACAGGTGTACTCAAAAGCGTTGTTTTCTTATCTCAAGGCGACTTAGAAAGCGCAACTACAGAAATTATCAAAGGCCTTTCTAAATCGACGCATTCACTTGTGACCATCTTTCAAGTATCGATGGTTGCCCTTTACGGTCTTGCAGTGGGAGCAGCTGCCTATAAAATGATGGACTTGAAATCTGAAGATAAAACTCCACCCCCAGTAAAACAACAAATGGAAGAACTCACTCCAGCAGCTAATGAAATCCAACGTCTTCTCGAACCCATTATTCAACAGCTGCAAACAAAGCTCACCACCATGCAGACAGAGCTCGAAACTCAAAAAAACGCCTATGCTCAGCTAAAAAAAGCACATGAAAGTGAAGCGGATGAGTTTAAAAAAGATTGTCTTGCATTTGTAGCAGAACTTGAAAAGGAAATAGCTACTAAAAATGAGCAAATCGAGCATCTCACCAAAACTTTTGAAAAGCATTTGCAACTTTATATGAGTAGAGCTTCTCAAGGTCGTTTAGAAGGAAATGCGCAGCCAGCCGTATCTTATCAATATTCACAAGAAAGCCCTGATTCGGATATGGATTTAGAAGCCTTTCTAAAATTAACGGAGTCATCTGAAATAAAGGAAGAAGAACCACTCTTCCCAGCAGAAATCAGCTCTATGAGGACGCCAACTAAAGGTAATTTAGATCCCAGGTCCAAGATCGAAAGCCCTGATCAAAAAAAAACTACAAACCATGCTCCCTTTAAATTTAACTTGGAAAACAAAGAAAACGTATTAACAAACTCGCTAGGAGGACATCATGCCGTTATCTCAAATTAGTATGCTACAGCGATTGGGAACAGTAATGGCCCACATAGAAACACCTCCAACTGATGAAGAGATTAATTTCACCAATGAGTTTGTAGAAACAGGCCTCAAGAAAGATCGTTTTTCTGCAACCTTCAAAGCAGCAAATGCCATCGGTGCTTCTTCAATTAAAATTCTTTTCACCCACCTCCCACAAACAATTGAGGGAACAGGCCTCATCATATTAAGGGGGAAAGTTACACTCGGAGCATCGAACATTGGCCATGGATTGTATAATTCCTTCCGCTCCTTCTATAATATCATGTTAATCTTTTCAACAGCCACCCTTGGCCTTGCTCTTCGCCACATCATGTATACAGCGGTATCTACTCATACAACTTCTACCGAAGATTTAAATCAAAAAAAACAAGAGTTAGAAGAACAAGTAAAAGCTTTGGGAAAAGCTAAAGCTGCAGCACAATCTGATCAAATAGACCCTCTTAACCAGTTCGTGAATAGCATACAGAGTCTTGACAGGGAATTAGATGAGAACAGTCGTGGGCTGCTTGCACGGTCTGCTTTAGAGCTCCAGCATATGACCAGCTCTCGTGATCAGGCACAAGCGAAGTTAGAGCAATTACAAGGTCAAGTTCATAAGCTCGAATCCCAAGGCTCTAACACTTCTAGAGAACTAGAAACTCTCAGAGCTCAGATATCTAAGCTTGAGCAATCCCACGCTGAAGCTATCAAGTCTGCTGAAGAACAGCATGCTCGGGCTATTCAATCGGTTAAACAAGAAGCTACAGCTACTCTGCAAGAACAACACAAACAAGTTCTTGAACAGCTAAATAGCGAACATCAACGAGCTCTTGGTGAATCTCAAGCTAAAGCTCAGAAGCTTGAGTCCCAAGGCTCCGATACTTCTAAAGAACTCGAAGAGTTCAGAGCTCAGATATCTAAGCTTGAGCAATCCCACGCTGAAGCTATCAAGTCTGCTGAACAACAGCATGCTCTAGCTATTCAATTGGCTAAACAAGAAACAACTGATACTCTTCAAGAGCAACATAGACAAGCTCTTGAAAAGCTTAATAACGAACACCAAAGAACTCTTAGTGAATCT
>JAGOLG010000103.1 GCA_017994195.1 Rhabdochlamydiaceae bacterium | reverse complement strand
AACAACCCCTAAATTTAAAAAAGCCTGAAAACAGATTAAAAAGACTAAAACCGCAGCAGTATAAAAGGCTGGCAAAGTTTCTGCTTTTGCAGCGATTGAGAATCCAAAGTAACCAATGGCCATATACAGCGTAATCAGGAGAGAGATTCCTATAAAACCGAACTCTTCGCCAAAAATAGCCGCGATATAATCGCTGCGGGCTTCCGGCAGATAATCGAGTTTCTGCAGGCTCTCTCCAAGGCCTCGTCCAAACGCTCCCCCTGACCCTGCTGCGATTTTAGCTTGGTGGGGCTGATGCCCTCTTCCCTGCAAATCCAGCTCAGGATGGAGATAGATTTCAATTCGATTGTGTACGTGAGGCATCTGAAAAGCTACTACCCCGCCAATAAATGTTAAAACAAGAAGCGGAAGCCCCCAATAAAGCCATCTGACTTTGGTTAAAACAAAAAGAGCGACAAGCCCAGTTAAAATAATCGCCACAGTACCATTGTCTGGTTCAATTAAAATCAGCCCAATGGGAACTGCAAGCTTCAAAAGAAGCCTTATCAGTGCTTTAAAATCTAAAGGCGACTCTCGAATAGAAACAACGTGGATGAAATAAAGAGGAATTAAATATTTCACGAACTCAGAGGGCTGAAAGGAGTAGCTTCCAATACCAAGCCATCGATAAGCACCGTTGATATTTTGACCAATTCCTGGCACGAAAACAAGCACCAGAAGAATCGTTCCGCCCGCTAGAAAAAAACCGCTCAGCCTTAAAATTTCCCGATATCCCAAAAACCAGACGCCGACTGCAAGCACAGCTCCCAGCATAGCATAAAGCACCTGTTTCAAAAGCGCATGATGAAGGCTTTTTGCAAGAGATCTATCTATAACTTCGGCAGAACTTGTATTAAACACCATAGAAAGCCCTACAACCACCAAAACAATGACAGAAATCAGGAGAAACAAGCTGGAGCGTGTCATTAGTTGATACGGATTTTATCACCGGCTTTCAAACGGCGCGCTTTTTGCTCATCCATATTGTTCAGCTTGAGAAGTTCTTCCACTTTCATGTGGTGCTTAACTGCAATGGTCCAAGGATTATCTCCTGCTTTAACAGTATAATATTGAGTACCGGAAGCAGAGGGTACAGAAACTGTTTTTGTAGACACAGCTGAGGGAATTTTGAGAACTTGGCCGATTTTAAGACGTGTTGAAGTCAGTTTGTTAGCTTTCATAATTTCAGTGACAGTGACTTGGTTTTGCCGAGCAATTCTTTCAAGAACATCCCCTTTTTTCACAGTGACTTCTTTATACTTTTCTTCAGTAATATTTATCTGAGGTTGAGGCTGGAGAGCAGGTGCTGCCATGGGCTCTAAATCAGCTAAAAAGTTCGGAGAGTGCTCGGCAGCTGCGGAAACTTGAGGCGTAACATAATTCTGGATCGCTTGATCAACTTGGTCAGGAATTAAAGGAGCCACAACAGGAGTTGCCTTAGGCGCCTCCGGGAGAAGATCCTCGCTCTGATTAGACGCAAGAACAGTAATTGCAGATGGACCCTCTTCTGCCTTATCCGTCTTCAGACTCGTTGCAAACAAAACAATCAAGAGTCCTGCATTAAGGAGGACTGCAATAATAATAGTATCTCTTCGGCTCATCCTTTTTTCTCCTGTAAAAGATAGACAATACGTTTAAACTCATTACCTCTATCGGCATAATCCCGGAACATGTCATAGCTTGAACACCCCGGGGATAACATCACTACTTCTCCTTCTCGTGCAATGCTTGTGCAATGGAGCACTGCTTCACTCAAAGAAGATAAAATAGGCACCTGAAAATCAGGTTTTAACTCTTGCGCAATTTTCTTAGCTGCTTCTCCCATTGCTACAACGTGTCTGACTTTTTTAGCAAATGGCTTCTTCCAAACGTCATACGAAAATCCTTTATCCACACCGCCGGTGATCAGAAGAATCGGTTTATTCATCGCTTCGACTGCTTTAATCGTCGCGTCGATATTTGTTCCTTTGCTGTCATTGATGTAATCAACGCCATCAATCGATGCTACCCATTCAATGCGATGCAAAGGTTTTTTAAAACTTTGAGCCGCTAGCCTAAAAGCCTCTTCCGACACTCCAAATTTTCGACATGCAATCCATGCAACAATTGTGTTCTCAAGTTCATGCTCTGCTGTGTATTTTCCCAAAAAGGCTACCTGATCTGCCGATAACGTACAATCACGATTTTGCCCATATGTTCGATAAGGAACCTTTAATAGCTCTTTAAAATCTTTTGCAATATGTTCATGAACCCAAAGCTCTCCTTTTGGTTTCAAACAATATTGAAGACGGCACTTAGATTTTGCATAATCTACCATCGAATCATACCGATCCAGATGATCCGGAGTGATGTTTAAAATTAAACCGAGATCGAAAAAAGCTGCAGATAGCGTATCGAGTTGAAAAGAACTGAGCTCGATGACAGCAATCTCCCCTTCTTTAGCAGAACCGACATACGCTGATAAGGGCTGACCTACATTTCCTAAAGCCTGCGCAGAAAAACCTGCGCACTCAAGCACATGAGCAATTAGCAAGGTAACAGTTGTTTTACCATTGGTTCCAGTAATTGCAATAGCGGGTTGACGCAATCGCTCAAGTGCCAGCTCAGCCTCGCCTATTAGCGGAACACCTGACTTCACAGCTTGAACAATCACATGATGCGTAGGAGAAACTCCCGGCGATAAAATCAGACGGTCAAATTCTTTAACATTCGGTGCTGCAGCAATCTTCTTCCCCGATGCTTCATGTTTTTGAAGCGTAGTTGGATTATCATCAAAGCCATAAACATCATCCCCTTCTTTTTCAAGAAGATCGTATGCCGCAAGACCGCTCTTTCCTAATCCAATAATGAGACTTTTAATCATTATTGCACCTTGAGAGAAATGACCCCAATGACTGCTAAAATAAGCCCGATGATCCAAAAACGGAGAACGACTTTAGTTTCAGGCCATCCTTTATATTCAAAATGGTGGTGCAGCGGTGTGCATAAAAAAATCCGCTTCTTATTGCGAAACCTATAGCTTGTCACTTGTAAAATCACTGAAAGAGCCTCTGCAACAAAAATGCCACCCACGAGCGCCAGAAGCACTTCTCTTCGGAGCAAAACAGCCGCAACCCCTAAAACTCCCCCTAAGGCCAGCGATCCGGTATCGCCCATAAAGACCTGCGCAGGGTAGCCGTTGTACCATAAAAACCCCAAACACGCTCCAATTGTCGCGCATAGAAAGACAGCAATTTCGCTGGCCCCTTCTATATATAAGATATTGAGATAACGCGAGACCTCTAAATTATTCGACAAGAATGCCACAAGAGCTAAGACTCCTGCGGTCAGAATGACGCATCCAGACGCTAAACCATCCAGCCCATCTGTTAGATTCACAGCATTGGATGAACCTGTAATGACAATCATACTGAACAAAAATCCGACAGCAGCAAGAATTCCCGAGAGCTGAAAGAGCGGCTCTTTATAAAAAGGGACATAGTACTGCGTCATAAAGTCTGTTGTCTGGACAACCTGAGTCTGGATTTTTGCAACAGGGGGTGTAAACCATGTCCCCACGTTCAGACTTTCAGCAAAACCCGGACAGATTCCATATGCTGCGATAAGTGCAGCAAAAAGAATTTGAGCTAAGAACTTCTTACGAGGCCTTAGTCCTTTGGAGTTTTTATGTTTAAGCTTCAGATAGTCGTCATATCCTCCAATGAATCCCAGCCATAATATAGTCACAAAGAATATCAAAGTATAACTGCTGGAAAGATCCATCCAAAGAAGAAGCGCCATACACATTGAAAAGAGCATGAGCACACCTCCCATGGAGGGTGTATTTTTTTTCTTTTCATGGAGCTGAGCCAGCATCGGACAATCTTCCACACGGATCGATTGACCTGTCTTTAGTTCATACAGCCGCTTAATAAAACGAGGTCCTAAGATAATTGTGAGCACAAGCGACGTGAGCGCAGCAAGCATCATACGAGTGGAAGAATATGAAAATGCAGTAGGAATCTTCCATCCCAATGAAGTCAAATATTTAAAAAGAAGAAGTATCATAATGAAGTACCAGCAGGTACCTTCATGTTAAAAGATCGGAGGAAATTGTCCCAAGAGAATTATTCTTGGAGAAGTTCCCACAGCTTATTGCCGTTGGATCCTTTGATCAAAACAACATCGCCGGGTTTTGAAAGTTCAAAAAGTGTTTGCTTGAGCAGGCGGATATCTCGGAAAAACTCGACCGGCTTGCCAGCTTTGGAAAACAGTTCAACCATTGGCATGCATCTTTTTCCATAGCAGAGAAGGTGATCGATGACTGCAAGAGCCTGCTCGCCTACTTTTTTGTGTCCTTCTTCGGAAAACTTTCCAAGGGTCATCATTTCACCAAAAACAAAAATTGTTTTTGCTCCAAAGGCAGGCTTGGGTAGATTTTCAAGAGCCGCTTTTGTAGATTCAGGGCTGGCATTGTAGCTGTCATTAACGATGATAACCCCTTCGCGATCTATTTTCTCGAAGCGGAGTTTTATCGATTTTAAACCTCCAATCCCTTTTAAAATCTCTTCCCAGGAAAGCCCCAATAGATAAGCAACGGTGGCGGCTCCTGCAAAATTTTCACAGAAGTGTGTTTCTGAAAAAGGAAGCCTGAAGGTTGGACTTAGTTTTTCTTGGTAATTCAGAAGCCAGCCGGGCTCTAGAACCATATCGGCGCTAGCTGGAGCTACCGAATAGGTGATTTTTTGACAGGAACCCGTTTTTTGAATCACAGGAAATTGGAAAGCGCCCTGTTCGATGACAGCCCATTTTGTAGCAGGAGCCCCGAGAATCTCTGATTTGGCAGCGGCGATACCTTCTAGTCCATTGGGGATCGTGTCGAC
>JAGOLG010000102.1 GCA_017994195.1 Rhabdochlamydiaceae bacterium | reverse complement strand
GTGAAAAATGCTCCACCTAACATGCACGTCTATCATCTGTTTATCAAACCCGAGGAGCTTTCGGATTGGTGCAAAGCCTGCAGCTTCAGTGTACAAGAAATGAAAGGAGTAGGTTTAAGCTGGAATCGGTTTGCCACCTGGAAAATGGCCTTTACAAGAGAAATCCCTGAGAACCTAGAGTTCCGCTTTAATTCATCGCTCAAAATGGGCTACTCAGGTTTTGCTCAACTAAAGTAGTTCGTAATCCGTCCAATTTGAAACTGCCGCTCTTCATGAGGCTTGATCATGTCACGCCAGAGCTCGTCTTGAGACTGCTCCAATTTTTCCTGCTCACTTGATTCAGCTACAACTGAGACATTATGTTCTATATTTCGACGAGCAGACTCATTAAGTTCGGCCATCTTTTTAAGAACAGTCATTGTTTTCTTAGAGTGAAAACGTTGAACCCTTTTAGAGGCAAGCCCGGGTGCTTTTTCAGATGATACTGACACTTGCGATGATACTTGGTCCGTATGCGAAACTTCCTTAGACCACTCTTTAGTAACCTGCTCCGTTTGTCTTTGGGTAGACGAACTCACCTGCGCGATGGGCCTTTGAGCAGGGAGGCGAATCTGAGAGCTTGTAGTTGGAAGAGCTTTGCCAGTCTGATCAGCTGGGTCGGAAAATGATGCTTGTGCTGTCTCTCTGATGTTTTTTTTCATGTGTGGAAATACTTTAACAAATCTTAATAATTTAAGTCATTAAATTTTAAGTTGAATCCTGAACAATATTCGACTAGAGTAAAGAGATGGAAAAAATTACTTTAAAAGGTCACCCGATTCAAGTTTTAGGTTCTATGCCCCAAGAGGGCGCCGAAGCTCCCGCTCTTACAGGTGTTGATATGGAGCTCAAAGAACATACGTTGAAAGAATTCAATGGAAAGAAAAAAATTATTTGTTTTGTTCCAAGCCTTGATACTCCCGTTTGTTCGCTCTCTGCCCAAAAATTTAACCAAAAAATCGTAAACAAAAAGAACGCTGTCGTTATTTACTGTTCGATGGATCTTCCTTTTGCTTTAAAAAGGCTGTGCGGCGCTTATGAGCATGTCACTGCCCTCTCTCTTTTTAGAACGCCGCAAATAGCCGAAGCTTATGGAGCTTTCCAAGGCGACGGACCTTTAAAAGGGCTCTGCGCAAGATCGGTTTTTGTGCTCGATGAAAATGACCATGTTCTTTACCGCGAGCTCGTGAAAGAGATCACCCACGAGCCGGACTACGAGAAAGCTCTCTCCCATCTTTAAGAATAGGTTGGAGTCCACATCGCTTTATCCACCAGCTTAACAGGATCCGCCTTGGGAGCCAGCCCCTCATCTTGGGCAACTTGTGCTACCCCGATCGCAATTTCACGAGAGATAGCGCGCAGATTTTCAAAGGGTGGAAAAAGGTTGCCTAAGGGGGATTTCAGCATGGGTGAGTGGCGTGATAGAATTTCAGCTGCCTTGTAGAACATTTTCTCAGTGACTTCTTTTGCTCCAGAGGCAACAACTCCAAGCCCCACCCCTGGGTAAATGTAAACGTTATTGCATTGCGCGATATGCACCATGCGCCCTTGGTACGTGATATCATTAAAGGGGCTCCCCGTTGCAATGATCGCTTTTCCTTTAGTCCAGGCTAAAATATCGCTTGGATGCGCTTCACATTTAGAAGTTGGATTCGAAAGAGGAAAAATAATGGGCCTATCAGTGTATTTGGCCATTGTTGTCAGAACCTCTTGTGTGAAAGCGCCGCTTTGAGCTGAAACTCCAATCAACACAGTAGGATGGATCAATCGAACAGTCTCCAAGAGGCTGATATTTGATTTTGTTGGTTCTTCTAAAACTCTTGCAAAAGGTCTTTGATGCGGAGGAATATCTGCTAGCCCTGTATGAACCAGACCATCAATGTCGACAACGTAAATTGTTTTCAAGGCCTGCTCTTTGGGAATGCCTGCTGCAACCATAGCACCGCTGAGGTGCTCGCATATTCCAATGCCGGCAGAGCCGCCTCCAAAAACAACGATGCGCTGCTCGTGCAGCTCTCCGTGCCCTAGCTTGACAGCTGATAAGAGCGCAGCTAAAGAAACCGCCGCAGTTCCTTGAATGTCGTCGTTAAATGAACAGATCTTTTTACGATATTTTTCAAGAAGCGGCCTTGCATGATCTTTCCCAAAATCTTCCCACTGAAGCAAAACCTTGGGATACTTTTTCCGGATGACTGTAACAAACTGATCTACAAAATTATCATAGTCGCTCCCAGTGACCCGTTTATGGTGCCAGCCTAAGTAGAGCGGATCACTCAGAAGCAATGGATTATCTGTTCCCACATCTAGAAGAATAGGGAGTGTTTTAGAGGGATGGATTCCTCCAAAAACAGTATACAAAGAAAGTTTTCCTACGGGGATGGCGATTCCGCCTGTCCCTAAATCTCCCAAGCCTAAAATGCGCTGACCATCCGTTACGACGATGACTTCTATATTGTTTTGCTCAATTGAATTGAAAATCTCCTCCATCTTATCCCGGTGCGGATACGACAGATACAAACCCCGCGGCTCCGTATAAAGGTAGCTGAAGTGGATTGAATAATCACCGACTGTCGGAGTGTAAATCAGAGGTAGCATTTCGGAGATATGTTCTGAAATCAGCTTATAAAAAAGAACTTCGTTGCGTTGATGAAGCGCTGAGAGAAAAAGATGTTTAGCAAGATCAGAAGTTTGAGCTTTAAAATTTGCGTACCGTCTTTGCACTTGTTCATCCAGCGTCGAGACATGATACGGGATTCTTCCATGAAGCTTAAAATGGCTTCGCTCCTCATCGGTAAAAGCAGTTCCCTTATTGCGGGAAGGATCTGACAAAATAAGCCATGGCTTTTCTTCAAAGGTCATGTATCCTTTCTAACGAAGACTGGTTTTAAGGTTCAACCTTAAAAACTCCAGGCGAGCTCCAGCGAGACTATATGAGATTGGTACATTGTCCCAAACTCCCCCTGGTATTCAAGCGTTGTTCTTGGAAGAGAGCATTTGTGCGGCTGGAAGATGAACTCGATCTCGGCCACTCCTAAGTTTTGCGTAGTGGTAAGAGTTTCTACCGTGAACGAGCCGGGCGCTCCAACAAGAAACGCGTTGACTCTTCCGACTTGAAAAGGCTTTTTGTTCACGTAGCTGAGCTTCTCTTGCACGGTGAAGTTCCAGGAGTCATAGCGTATTGTCTCGTAGAACCGAAGTCCGGTTTCTGAACGTAAAAATGAGGAGTAGTGTCTTTTCTGCCCTGCGTTAAACGGCCCGCTTCCATGTTCTTTGTAGCTTCCCTGCCAGTTATTGATCCAGTCGAACATAACAAACGGCTCAGCGGTGAATTTACGGTCATAAAAATTGTAGTCGTATCCCACTTCTAAGTGAGGGGCCAGCTGCCATCCTTTCGGCTTGGACTCTGACTGAAATTCAAAACCGGTCATGTGGATCTTTCGGACGTTGTGGATCTGAAACCATCCTGCCATGAGAGCCGTATCGAAGTACCAATGTGTGTTGTCCCACGTGGTGTAGAGAAAGAGATACTCTTGATTGATGCGGCTATGGCCGGCATCTTGCTTCTCATGGATGTACGTATAGGTGTAGGCTGCTCCTGTTCCTACGCGTGTATGGGTGGAGACTTTTCCATCAAAGCCTAAAATGATCCCACCTGTTGTGGGGTTGAACGCAGGAGTTTGATGTTGTTTCTTTTGGTACGCAAGCGCCCCAAGAAAAGTTCCCCACAGCTCAAATGGATGCTCTTTGGAGGCCACGCGAGACGAAGATGCAGGTTTATTTTTAGGTGTACTCCATGCCAGAAGTTCTTCTGAGGGAATGTCGAGGGTAGAAGCCGCTTCAGCTAAAAGCTCGTCGGATGGAGTGCCAAGAGATGAGCCTGCCTGAGCGGTTTTCTTATGAGTTTGTAGCCCTGTGTGGCGTGCTTGCCTTCTTGCATTTCTTGCGTTGCGATTATGGTTGGAAAGAAGCGTGTCGATGTAGAATGCGGCGTTATCTGCAGTAAAAAGGGAGAAGGCATTCCGTGTGGGCGCTGCACTTGCTAAGGCTTGATTAAGCGTTCCATCAAGAACGGAAGGGATAAAGTAAAAGACTCGATCAGGAGCCTTGTTGTTGATATAGTTTGCAAAGACGAGATTGTTTCCACTGAGAGGACCGCCGATATTAGGCGAAATCGGTGAAATCGGCGAAATCGGAATCTCTGCAATCAGAAGTGAAACACTATTGATAACCCCCGTTGATAACCCTAAATCTATATTAATGATCTGTCCCGTTGGGAGCACAAGGGCTGCATAGGGAGCTGTTCCATTTTTTCCTCCGATGATCCCTTGGCTAAACTCATTGAGTGCAACGCTGTTGATCGACCCAGATGGTATTCCTAGGGATAAAGGAGTCACGAATCCTGAGAGAGATACATAAGCTGCATAAGCAGCAGTGCCGTTGACACCACCGATGAGACCTTGAGCGGAGTTATTGATCGCAACGCTGTTGATGAAGCCTGTACTCGGAAGTGGAGTTCCTGTTAATGAACTTGCAACTCCAGCTGGAGATACAAGAGCGGCAAAAGCAGGAAGTGCGCCGTTGAAATCCAAGCCACCAATAAGGCCTTGGGATGAGCCATTAATTGCTACGCTATTGATTAATCCGGGACTTGGGAGGGCTAACCCTGTTAAAGCACTCACGACTCCTCCAGAAGATACAGTTGCCGCATATGCTCCGCCAGAAGGCTCGTCACCCCCAATGAGGCCTTGACCAGAGTCACTCAATGCTACGGACACGATCGATCCAGGTGGCCCCGGAGGGAGAGATAAAACAGTCGCGGTTCCTCCAGGGGATATAAGGGCAACATATGCAGTGCCAGAATCTGCCCCTCCAA